>NZ_JAYVFH010000030.1:0-39899 GCF_043773265.1 Flavobacterium sp.
TTACGAAAGAAAAATAGAAAATCTAGAACTGGATAATTATTTTGTTCATGACAGAAGCGTTCGCGAAAGCGGTCACGACACTAGTTATAGATTGGAAGGAATTTGTGCCGATTTGAATTTGGTTGAACTCAATGCAATGTTGTACAAATATGAAACTGATTTTGCCGAAATGATTTCAAAATATTTTGATGATTCATTCAAGTACAATTCTAAAATTTACACTCAAAAATACTGGATTGAAAAATCTGAAAATAGAAAAATTCTGATTAACAATTTACTTTGGAACGAAGAAGAAAGTTGTTTTTTTGATTATAATTTTAAAACTAAAAAGCAACATATTTTTTTATCGGCAACTTGTTTTTTTCCGCTTTGGGCGAAAATTGCAACGCAAGAACAAGCGGACAAAATGATTCAAAATGTGTTGCCAAAACTTATTTTTTCTGGCGGAATAGCTGGTTGCTCAAAAGATGCTTTAAACGATATTGGAGCTAATGAAATGCAACGGCAATGGGATTTTCCTTTTGGTTGGCCACCACATCAAATTATTATTTGGAAAGGATTAATTAATTTTGGTTATGATAAATTGGCTCAAGAACTAATTTACAAATGGCTTTATATGATTACCAAAAATGCTTGCAATTACAACGGAACAATTCCCGAAAAATATGATGTAGTAAGTGGTTCGCACAAAGTTTTTGCAGAATATGGAAATCAAGGAACTGATTTTGAATACATTACTCGTGAAGGTTTTGGTTGGATGAATGCCTCGTTTCAGTTGGGTTTTGAGCTTTTATCAGAAAAATTAAAAACAGATTTAAACAAACAAATTTCACCAGAAAAATTGTTTTAATAAATTACCAACCCATATTCAACCCATCTTTTAATACTTTTTGATAGTTTTCTGTGTCAAAACAATAAAAATTTGGAGCTTTATGTGATACATTGCTTTTCTTTTCATCAAGTTTTTTTAAAATCCCAATAGAATTCATTTTTCTAAAAAAGTTTCGTCTATCCAATTCTCTTCCTAAAATAGTTTCATATAACTTTTGAAGTTCGGTCATTGTAAATTTTTCTGGCAATAAATTAAAACCAATAGGTAAACTATTCAATTCTAATCTAAGATTTTCTAATGCTTTATTAAGAATTTTATTATGATCTAAAATTAATTCTGGTATATTGTTTAAATCAATCCATTCTATAATTTCATATTTGCCATTGGCACTCGGAATTGTCTCAAAAAAATCTACTAAAGCATAATATCCAATTGTTACAAATCGTTGTAAATACCATTTTGCATTCTCTTTTGGAATTTTAAAAAACTCTAAAACTTTGGTGTTAAAATCAATTTCATCTCTATTAATATCACCAAAAGTTGCAAATTGACGCAAAAATATTCCAGTCAATCCAGTTCTTTCTTTTAAAACATTAACTGCCGCAACATCAATACTGTCATCAACAGTTACAAAACCTCCAGGCAAAGTCCATTTTTCTGAAAATTTTGGTTTTAATAATAATACTTTTAACGAATTGTCATGAAAACCAAAAATTACACAATCAATAGATAAACCAGGTTGATAATTATTTGAATTATTTAATATAGATTCTAAACTCATTTTTTATTAAAAATAAAGTGGCAATTTAGTTCAATTTTAATAAAAAATTATAAATAATAGTGTTTGAATCAAATAAATAATTACATTGCGTCATTATAACACAATAAAACTATTAAATTTAATAAAAAATGAAAAAAATAAATATATTATTTTTTGCGATTTGTATTTCATTTCAAACCTTTTCGCAAACAAAAGAAGGGAAAATAACATCTAAAAAAATTAGCTCCCAAAAAAGTACTGCTAAAATAATTTTAGATGAAAAAGGATATCAAGAAAAAGCAAAATCATTAGTCAATAAAATGACTCTTGAAGAAAAAGCATCGCTATGTTCTGGTGGAACAGCTTGGACAACAAAACCAATAGAAAGATTATCAATTCCAGAAATTTTCATGACCGATGGACCACACGGATTGCGAAAAGCAGTTGGTTTTGACTTTTTAAACAGTGTTCCAGCAACTTGTTTTCCAACAGCATCAGCAATTGCATCTTCTTGGGATGTTAATTTGGCACAAAAAATGGGCGAAACAATAGCAATAGAATGTCAAACTAACAATGTTCAAATACTTCTTGGTCCAGGTGTAAACATGAAACGTTCACCACTTGGAGGAAGAAATTTTGAATATTTTTCTGAAGATCCAGTTTTAGCCGGAAAAATAGCATCGGGATTTATAAATGGTGTTCAAAGTCAAGGCGTTGGAACATCAATGAAGCATTTTGCTGCTAATAGTCAAGAGAATGAAAGAATGATTTCTAATTCGGTTATTGATGAAAGAACCTTAAACGAAATTTATTTTCCAGCTTTTGAAATTGCAGTAAAAAACGCACAACCTTGGACAATCATGTGTTCTTATAATAAATTAAACGGAATCTATACATCAGAAAACGAATATTTATTAAACGAAATTTTAAAGAAAAAATGGGGTTTTAAAGGGTTTGTAGTTTCTGATTGGAGTGCTGTAAACAATAGAGTTATGGGAGTAAATGCTGGCTTGCATCTCGAAATGCCATCAAGTGGAGGTTACAACGATGCAAAAATTATAGAATCAGTAAAAAAAGGAACATTATCTGAAACTAAATTAAATGAAATTGTTACAGATTTACTAGCTGTTATTCTAAAAGCCAAAGACAGTTATAAAGCAGGAACAACTTATGACAAACAAAAACACAATGATATTGCTCGTAAAACTAGTAGCGAATGTATTGTTTTATTAAAAAACGACAATGCTATTTTACCTTTAAAAAAAGATATAAAAACAATTGCTATAATTGGAGAATTTGCTAAAAAACCTCGTTTTCAAGGCGCAGGAAGTTCACAAGTAAAACCAAATCAAATAGTAAATGCATTTGATGAATTGAAAAAAACAACAACAGCAAATTTTTCATACGCAGCAGGTTATGATGTAAATGGTAAAACAACTGAAACATTATTAACGGAAGCAATTTCAAATGCAAAAAATGCCCAAACGGTAATTGTTTTTGCAGGATTACCAGATAGTTATGAAAGCGAAGGTTTTGACAGAACAAATATTAATATGCCTGATGGTCATAATAAATTAATTGAAGAAATTGCCAAAGTAAACAAAAATGTAATTGTAGTTTTAATGAATGGCTCAGCAGTTTTAATGCCATGGAAAAATAATGTTTCGGCAATTGTTGAAGCATATCTTGGAGGTCAAGCTGGTGGTGGCGCAGTTACCGATGTTTTGACAGGAAAAGTAAATCCTTCAGGAAAATTATCAGAAACATTTCCAGAAACATTAGATGATACTCCAACCGCGTTAGATTTTCCTTCAAAAACTGTTGATGCAAGTTATGGTGAAGGAGTTTATATTGGTTACAGATATTATGATAAAAAGAAAATTGAACCAAATTTTCCATTCGGATTTGGGTTGAGTTATACTGCTTTTGCTTATTCTGATATAAAATCAAACACTACTTCTGCCAATGATAATGATGCCATTTCAATAACGGTAAAAGTTAAAAACACAGGAAAAGTAGACGGTAAAGAAATCATACAATTGTATGTTCATGAACAAAATGCAATTGTATCTCGTCCAGAAAATGAATTAAAACATTTTGAAAAAATAGATTTAAAAGTTGGCGAAGAAAAAGCAGTTACATTTAATTTAAGTTATCGTGATTTTGCTTTTTTTGATGTAAACACTCATGATTGGAAAGTAAATTCAGGAAAATTTGATATTCGTGTTGGTGGTTCTTCTCGCAATTTACCTTTACAACAAACAATTGATATTAAATCTTCAAAAATTGAAAAAGTGGTTTTAACATTAGATTCTATGCTTAAAGAATTTAAAAAATCGCCAAAAGGATTAGTAATTCACAACCAAATGTTACAAATGTTTAGAGGTGACAATAAAACACCAGAAACTGAAGAAGAGAAAAAAGCAGCAGAATTTTTAGAATTATTTTTTGGAGACACACCAGTTAGTAAATTTATTCTTTTATCTGGAGGAAAATTTACAGAGGAAAGTTTAATCAAAATGGTAGGTGAAGCAAACCAAAACTAATTTATATATTTTATAAAAATCTTAAAAATGAACATGCCCCAAAAAGTTAGACACTATTTGGGGCATTTTTTATTTAAAAAAAAGCTGGTTTTTATTAAATTAAAATAATTAAAAAACTTTCTAAAAGAAAATCAATAAAAATTTCCATTTTCGATTTAGACTTTTACCTTTGTAAGTCAGAAGAAAAAGAAATAAAAAATGCACAAAGACAATAAACGTAGAGAAGCACTTTTATACCATGCAAAGCCAACTCCAGGAAAAATTAAGGTTGTTCCAACTAAAAAATATGCTACACAAAGAGATTTATCATTAGCATATTCGCCAGGTGTTGCAGAACCTTGCCTTGAAATTGCAAAAGATATTGAAAACGTTTATAAATATACATCCAAAGGAAATTTGGTTGCAGTAATTACAAACGGAACAGCAGTTTTAGGACTTGGAGACATTGGTCCAGAGGCATCCAAACCAGTGATGGAAGGAAAAGCTTTATTGTTTAAAATATTTGCTGACATTGATGTTTTTGACATAGAAGTTGGAACAAAAAACATAGAAGAATTTATTGCAACAGTAAAGAATATTGCACCAACATTTGGAGGAATAAATCTAGAAGATATAAAAGCTCCAGAATCTTTCGAAATAGAAAGACGTCTAGTTGAGGAGTTAAATATTCCTGTGATGCACGATGATCAACACGGAACTGCAATTATTTCATCTGCGGCTTTACTAAATGCTCTTGAACTTGCCGAAAAAAACATTTCCGAAATTAAACTTGTAGTTTCTGGAGCTGGTTCTGCAGCATTGGCTTGTGCTAATTTATATGTTTTACTTGGTGTAAAACCAGAAAACATAATAATGTTTGATGTAAATGGAGTTTTATCAAATGATAGAAATGATTTGTCAGATTTACAAAAAAAATACAGTTTTGGCACTAAAGGAATTCAACTTGGTGAAGCATTAATCAATGCTGATGTTTTTCTTGGTCTTTCAGCTGGAAACATTTTAAAACCACAAATGTTGCTTGCCATGGCAGATAATCCAATCGTTTTCGCCATGGCAAATCCAATTCCTGAGATAGATTATGATGTAGCCATCAAAACAAGAAAAGATATTATTATGGCAACTGGTCGATCAGACCATCCAAATCAGGTTAATAATGTTCTTGGTTTTCCATATATTTTTCGCGGAGCATTAGATGTTAGAGCTACAAAAATAAATGAGGCAATGAAAATGGCAGCAGTTCGAGCTTTGGCTGCTTTAGCAAAAGAATCTGTTCCAGAGCAAGTAAATATTGCTTATGGAGAAACAAAGTTATACTTTGGTAGAGAATATATAATTCCAAAACCATTTGACCCAAGGTTGATAACTATGGTTGCGCCAGCAGTTGCCAAAGCAGCAATGGAAAGTGGTGTTGCATTAAATCCTATTACAGATTGGAAACAATATGAAGAAGATTTATTAGAACGAATGGGTTCTGATAATAAAATGATAAGATTATTAATCAATAGAGCCAAAAGTGATCCTAAACGAATAGTATTTGCCGAAGCAGATCAATTAGATGTATTAAAAGCCGCACAAATAGTTCATGAAGAAGGAATTGGACTTCCAATATTATTAGGTAGAAAAGAAGATATTCTTGAATTAAAAGAAGAAATTGGTTTTGATGCAGATGTGCCAATTTTTGATCCAAAAACCAAAGATGAAGATAAACGCAGATTAAGATATGCTGATATTTTTTGGAAAGAAAGGAACAGAAGAGGAGTTTCATTACTCGATGCACAAAAATGGATGAGAGAAAGAAATTATTTTGCAGCAATGATGGTAAATGAAGGCGATGCAGATGCTATGGTTTCTGGTTTTTCTAGAAGTTATCCGTCTGTTGTAAAACCATTAATGCAATTGATTGGAAAAGCTCCAGGAATTTCATTAATTGCATCAACCAATATGATGATGACCAACCGCGGACCAATGTTTTTGTCAGACACAGCAATTAATCCAGATCCAACATCAGATGATTTAGCTAAAATTGCATTGATGACAGAAAAAACAGTTAGAATGTTTGGTTTAGAACCAGTTATTGCAATGGTTTCATTCTCAAACTTTGGTTCATCAACCCATGAAAGTGCAAATAAAGTAAGAGAAGCTGTAACATATCTACATAAATATTATCCAGAATTAGTTGTTGATGGAGAAATTCAAGCCGATTTTGCCTTAAATCCAGAAATGCTAAAAAATAAGTTTCCGTTCTCTAAATTGGCTGGAAAAAAAGTAAACACTTTGATTTTTCCTAATTTAGAATCGGCAAATATTACCTATAAATTACTAAAAGAATTATACAATGTAGAATCTATTGGACCAATTGTTATGGGAATGGATAAACCTGCTCATATTTTTCAACTTGGCGCAAGTGTAGAAGAAATGGTAAATATGGCTGCAGTTGCAGTTGTAGACGCACAAGAAAAAAGTAAACGACTAAAAAATTTCACTGTAAAAATAGAGTAGAAATTAAGCTTTTCTAATTCCAATTAAAGTTTTTTGTTATATTTGAATTGCATAAATAATATTATGATAGCACACATTCAAGGAAAATTAGTTGAAAAAACACCTACAGAAGTTGTAATAGACTGTAATGGTGTTGGTTATCATGTAAATATTTCGCTTCACACATATTCGCTACTTCCAAAAACCGATTTTATAAAGCTATTTACACATTTAATAATCAAAGAAGATTCACATTCTTTGTTTGGATTTATAGAAAAATCTGAAAAAGAAATATTTAAATTGCTAATAACAGTTTCTGGTATTGGAGCATCAATCGCAAGAACAATGCTTTCGTCATTAGAACCCAAACAAATTATTCAGGCATTAGCAAGTGGAGATGTTGGAACAATTCAATCTATCAAAGGCATTGGTGCTAAAACAGCACAACGAGCAATATTAGATTTAAAAGAAAAAGTGTTAAAAATTTATGATTTAGACGAAGTTTCTTTATCTCAAAACAATACAAATCGTGATGAAGCGTTATCTGCTTTGGAGGTTTTAGGTTTTGTTAGAAAAGCATCAGAGAAAATAGTCGATAAAGTAATTAATGAAAATCCAGATGCTACTGTAGAAGTTATTATAAAACAAGCATTAAAAAATTTATAATTTTTGAAAACAAATTACAATATATACATGCAAACGGTATTAAAAACAAGTTTAATTTTACTACTATTTTTTACTAGTTGGACTTCTTTTTCACAAGAGGAAGAACCAGATTCTACAAGAGTTGGAAGTGATTTGGGTGAAATTAAACTTGGAAATCCTCCAAGTATAGTTGATGCTTATAAATATGATCCTGTAACCGATAGGTATATTTACTCAAGCACATTTGAAGGATTTAATATTAATTATCCAATAATTTTAACTCCAAAAGAATACCAAGAATTAGTTCTTAGAGAATCAATGCGAAAGTATTTTAAAGAAAAATCAGATGCAATTGATGGCAGAAAAGAAGGAACTGAAGAAGCTAAAAAGAATTTACTTCCAAGATATTACGTAAACTCTGGTTTTTTCGCTTCCATTTTTGGCTCCAATACAATAGATGTAAAACCAACAGGTTCTGTAGAAATGGATTTGGGTGTTCGTTACACAAAACAAGATAATCCTTCTTTTTCTCCTAGAAATAGAGCAACAACAACTTTTGATTTTGATCAAAGAATTAGCATGAGTTTGCAAGGAAAAGTTGGAACACGACTTAATGTTAATGCCAATTATGATACTCAATCAACATTTGCATTTCAAAATTTAATTAAATTAGAATTTGATCCAAGCGTAAATGGAGGAGAAGATTCTATTTTACAAAAATTAGAAATTGGAAATGTAAGCATGCCATTAAATAGCTCACTAATTCGTGGAGCACAAAGTTTATTTGGTGTAAAAGCTCAGTTTCAATTTGGTAAAACAACAATTACAGGAGTTTTCTCTGAACAAAAATCGCAAACTAAAAGTGTAACAGCTCAAGGTGGTGGAACCATTCAAGATTTTGATTTGTTTTCATTAGATTATGACTCTGATAGGCACTTTTTTCTTTCACAATATTTTAGAAATAAATACGATTCGTCATTAAGAAATTATCCATTTATTGATAGCAGAGTTCAAATTACTAGAATAGAAGTTTGGGTTACCAACAGACAAAATAGAGTTAGTACAACCAATAATAATCTTAGAAATATTATTGCGCTTCAAGATTTAGGTGAATCTGAATTAAACACAAATGGATTAACACCAACAGACATTGTTGCAATAACTCCAATTCCATCAGGATTTTTTGGAACTACTTTGCCAAATTCTCCATCAGATAATCAAAATAATTTATATGATCCAGCATTAATTGGAACTACTACTGGATTGTTAAAAAATGAAATTAGAGAAATTGTAACATCAAGTGATGGATTTAATAATACTGTTAGTGAAGGTGACGATTATTCTAAACTAGAAAATGCTCGAAAATTAAGTGCCAATGAGTTTACTTTTCATCCACAATTAGGTTATGTATCTTTACAACAACGATTAGCCAATGACGAAGTTCTTGCAGTTGCTTACCAATATACAATTGGCGACGATATTTATCAAGTAGGAGAATTTGGTACAGATGGAGCAACACCAACAGAAGTAAATGGAGCAGGAATTCCAGAAACGCAGACATTAATATTAAAACTATTAAAAAGTAATCTAACAAATGTTCAAAAACCAATTTGGAATTTAATGATGAAAAACATCTATCAACTTCCTGGAGCATACCAATTGCAACAAGAAGATTTTAGATTTAATATACTTTATACTGATCCATCACCATTAAATTATATTTCACAAGTTGGCACAACACCATTGCCTGCAAATGTTTTAGAAACACCATTGCTAAAAGTTTTTAATGTAGATAAATTAAATTACAACAATGATCCACAAGATGGTGGAGATGGTTTTTTCGATTTTATGCCAGGACTTACTGTAGATCAACAAAACGGAAGATTAATTTTTACAACAGTAGAACCTTTTGGAAAACATTTGTTTGAAAAATTAAGAAACAATCCAAGCGAGAATTATTCTGGTGATCCAAATTCAAGTATAGATTATAACGAAAATCAAAAAAAATATGTTTTTAGAACTATGTATACAAGCACACAAGCTGGTGCATTGCAAGACAGTGATAAAAATAAATTTCAATTGCGAGGAAAATTTAAATCTGCTGGTGGCGACGGAATTCCGATTGGGGCATTCAATGTTCCCAAAGGTTCTGTAGTTGTAACCGCAGGTGGAAGAGTTCTAGTTGAAGGAATAGATTATAGCGTAAACTATCAAGCTGGTAGAGTTCAAATTCTTGATCCATCATTGGCAGCATCAAATACACCAATTGAAGTTTCTGTTGAAAATAATTCGGTTTTTGGTCAACAAACAAGACGTTTCTTTGGAGTGAATGTAGAACATAAATTTTCAGAAAAATTTATTGTTGGTGGAACTTTCTTAAAAATGACAGAAAGACCATTTACTCAAAAATCTAATTACGGACAAGAATCTGTTAACAACACAATTTACGGCGCCAATTTAAATTACTCAACCGAAGTTCCTTTTCTTACAAGATTAGTCAATAAACTTCCAAATATGGATACCGATGTTCCTTCCAATATCTCAATTAGAGGTGAAGTTGCATTTTTAAAACCAAACACTCCTAAAGCAGATCAATTTGAAGGTGAAGCAACTATTTATGTAGATGATTTTGAAGGTTCACAAACTACAATCGATATGCGTTCTCCTTTTTCATGGTATTTATCTTCTACACCATCTTGGGATACAGATAGTGATTATCTAGATTTTGGGTCAAGCTCAAGTGCATTAGATTATGGATATAAAAGAGCAAAATTATCATGGTATGGTATTGATCCAGTTTTTTATACACAACGACCAGCAGGAATTTCGGTTGATGATATATCATTAAATTCTACCAGAAGAATTTTTAGCTCAGAATTATATCCAGAAACAGACATTGTTCAAGGTCAATCTCAAGTTGTTAACACCTTAGATTTAAGCTATTCACCTACAGACAGAGGTCAATATAATTTTAATCCTGTTGCAGCATCAACAAATATATTACCAAATCCAACTGAAAATTTTGGTGGAATTACAAGATCATTAAACTCAACAAATTTCGAACAAGGAAACGTAGAATATATTCAATTTTGGGTTTTAGATCCATATATTGGCGCAGGAAGTACTCCTGACACAAATGTTGGTAAGATTTATTTTAATCTTGGAGAAATCTCCGAAGACATATTAAAAGACGGAAGAAAACAATATGAAAATGGTTTACCAGAAGCAGGTTCAACCTCGCCAACAGTTCCTACAATTTGGGGACAAGTTCCAGCATCACAATCATTAATTTATGCATTTGATACTAATGGAGCAAATAGACTAGTACAAGATGTAGGTTTAGATGGAATTTCTGATGATGTAGAAGCTACAACTTTTCCGGCATTTGCAGCACAACCTGATCCATCTGGAGATAATTATCAATATTTTCTTCAAGCCACAGGAAATGTAATAGATCGTTATAGAAATTATAATGGTATGCAAAGCAACTCACCAGTCGATGTTACAGATACAAATAGAGGTTCAACAACCGTTCCTGATGTAGAAGATATCAATAGAGACAACACCATGAATACAATCAATGCTTATTATGAATATAGTATTGATATGAATAACGCAATTCAAGTAGGTCAAAATTATGTAACAGATATTAGACCAGTTTCTGGAATTACTTTGCCTAACGGATTAACAGCAACAGGAAGATGGATTCAATATAAAATTCCTGTAGCTCAACCAGAAAACACGATTGGCGGAATATCTGATTTTCGTTCAATTAGATTTATGAGAATATTTATGACAGGTTTTAGCGAGCCAGTTACGATTCGTTTTGGAGCTTTAGATTTAGTTCGTGGAGAATGGCGTCGTTATACAAGTTTTTTAGATTTTAACGATCCTGATGTCGACGATGATACAACTAATTTTGATGTTCAAGCAGTAAATATTCAAGAAAATGGTGATAGAGTTCCAATTCATTATGTAACACCACCAAATGTTGTTCGTGAACAATTATACAACAACAACACTTTGATAAATCAAAACGAACAATCATTATCATTAAGAGCAACTGGTAATGGTGGCGTTGGAGGATTAGAACCTGGCGATTCTCGTGCAGTTTTCAAAAACGTAAGTGTAGATATGCGACAGTTTAATAAAATGAAAATGTTTCTTCATGCCGAAGCTGTTCCTGCAAATCCAAATTCAATTGAAAATGATGAAATGGTAGGATTTATCCGTTTTGGTAATGATTTTACAAGTAATTATTATCAAGTTGAAATTCCATTAAAAAAATCAGACTTCACATCTGTAACTCCAGAAGAAATTTGGCCAGAAGAAAATGAAGTAGATTTATCTCTTGCTTTACTAACAAAACTTAAAATTTTATCGTTAAGCATAGATCCAACGACATTACCACTCGATGGAGTTTATTATCTAAACGAAGACGAACTTGATCCATCACTGGCAAGTAAACCAAATAAATTAAGATTAGGAATTAAAGGAAATCCAAATTTTGGACTTGTTAGAACATTAATGATTGGTATAAAAAATCAAACAGATGTATTAAATAATTCAGATCATCCACTAGCTCCAAGAGATATAGAAGGAGAAGTTTGGTTTAACGAACTTCGTTTAGCACAAATGGATAACAAAGGCGGAATGGCAGCTGTGTTAAATATGGACACCAACTTTGCCGATTTTGCAACAATTTCAGCCACTGGAAGAATGAGTACCATAGGTTTTGGCTCATTAGAACAAGGACCAAACGAAAGAAGTAGAGAAGATATTAAACAATACAATGTAGTAACTAATTTAAGTTTAGGAAAACTACTTCCAAAGAAATGGGGAATAAATCTACCATTCAACTATTCAGTTGGAGAAGAAATTGTTACGCCAGAATATGATCCTTTTAATCAAGACATTAGATTAGAGCAATTAATAGACAATACAGCTAGCGAAACAGAAAGAAGCAATATAAGAAACAGAGCAATAGATTATACAAAAAGAAAAAGCATCAATTTTATTGGTGTTAAAAAAGAAAGAGCTCCAGAACAAAAACAGCATTTTTACGATCCAGAAAATTTAACCTTGTCTTATTCATACAATGAAGTAAACCGTCATAATTATGAAATAGAAAACTTTTTAGATCAGCAAGTTAACACTGGTGCAGATTATACTTTTGCATTCAAATCTAAACCTTTCGAACCATTCAAAAAAACTAAAGTATTTAAGAAAAGTACTTACTGGAAATTATTAAGTGATTTTAATTTTAATTATTTACCATCCAACATTTCATTTAGTACAAATATTACTAGACAATATAATGAACAACAGTTTAGATTAGTTGATGTTGAAGGAATTGGACTTGATAAATTATACAGAAGAAATTTCTTGTTTAACTATCAATATGGTTTCAATTATAATTTAACTAAAGCATTAAAACTTAGTTTCAACGCATCTTCAAATAATATTGTAAGAAACTATTTAGACGAAAACAACAACCCAGATAATAGCTACAACATTTGGACAGATTATTGGAATCCTGGAACGCCAAATTTACACAATCAGCAATTGGTTGTTAATTATGATTTGCCAATTAATAAAATTCCGTTTTTAAGTTTTATTAATTCTTCTTATACTTATACTGGCGATTACAGTTGGCAACGTGCTTCGTTAGCATTAGAAACTATAGAAGCCGAAGATGGAACTATCTATAATTTAGGAAACACAATTCAAAATGCAGGTTCACATAGGTTAAATACCAAATTAAATATGGAAACTTTCTATAAATATATTGGATTAACTAAAAAAACTAAAAAACCAGCAGCCAAACCTGCAGCTCCAAAACCTGGCGAAAAAATAGTTGCAGTAAAACCACAAGTTCAAAACGAAAGAAGCGTTTTTATGGATGGTTTAATTGGAGTTTTAACAAGTGTGAAAAATATTCAAATAGATTATACAGAAAATCGAGGGACAGTTCTTCCAGGATATACACCAAGTATTGGTTTCTTTGGAACAGCTAAACCAACTTTTGGATTTGCATTTGGTAGTCAAGACGAAGTTAGATTTGAAGCAGCAAAAAATGGTTGGTTAACTAATTACCCAGATTTCAATCAAAGTTTTACACAAGTAACAAGCAAATTATTAAACTTTACTGCAAATGTTGATTTGTTTCCAGATTTTAAAATCGATTTAAATGCCAATAGAACTTATGCAGATAATTTTTCAGAGCAATTCGATGTAACTGGTGGTCAATATAATTCGCGTTCACCATACAGTTTTGGAAATTATGCTATATCTACAGTAATGTTAAAATCTGCTTTCAAACAAAGTGATGAAAATTTTTCGTCAGCATTTAATGATTTTAGAGGAAATAGAATTATTGTAGCCGATAGATTGGCAACAGAATATTATGGATCAAGTTCTTTTGCAAGAGATGCAGAAGGTTATCCTGTTGGCTTCGGAAAAAATAGTCAAGCAGTATTAATTCCATCATTTTTAGCTGCATATACTGGTTTTACAACATTTGGAGCCAATGATGCAGCCAAAGACATTTCGTTAGCATCATTTAGAAACATTCCAATTCCAAACTGGAATATAAAATATAACGGATTAATGCGTTTAGGATTCTTTAAAGAAAGATTTAAACGTTTCTCTTTGCAACATAATTACAAAGCATCGTATACAATAAATTCGTTTCGTTCTAACTTTGAATATGATCAAAATCCTAATGGTTTAGATACAGGAGGAAACATCAATAACAAATTAATTATTGGAAACATCAATTTAGTAGAACAATTTAGTCCGTTAGTTAGAGTAGATTTCGAAATGAAAAACTCGTTTAAGTTTCTTGCCGAAATGAAAAAAGACAGAGCATTATCAATGAGTTTTGATAATAATTTATTGACAGAAGTAAAAGGATTAGAATATGTTGTAGGTCTAGGATACAGAATAAAAGATGTAATTTTAGCATCGCAATTTGCCGATAATCCCCAAGGAGTTATTAAAAGTGATATCAATATAAAAGTTGATTTCTCCTATAGAAATAATAAAACTATTGTTAGATATTTAGATTATGACAACAATCAGCTTGGTGGCGGACAAAACATTTGGTCAGCAAAATTAACAGCCGATTATTCGTTTAGCAAAAACCTAACAGCAATTTTCTTCTATGATCATTCGTTCTCTAAAGCAGTAATATCAACATCTTTTCCTCTAACAAATATTAGAAGCGGATTTACATTGAGATACAATTTTGGAAATTAATATCATATAAAAATCATTTGAAAAATTAATAAATAGTACTACTTTTGATGAAATTTTAAAAGTAAAATTGTAATAAATTTATTTTATTCTAACGAACTCATTCTTAGGATAGAATATAAAAAATAAAAAATAATGATGGTACCAAATAATTTAAAATACACCAAAGACCACGAATGGATTTCTATTGATGGCGACGTTGCAACAGTTGGAATAACACATTTTGCACAAAGCGAGCTTGGAGATATAGTTTATGTTGAAGTAGAAACACTTGACCAAACATTAGAAAAAGATGAGGTTTTTGGAACTGTAGAAGCAGTAAAAACAGTTTCAGATTTATTCTTACCATTAGCAGGTGAAATTATCGAATTTAATGAAGATTTAGAAAGAAATCCTGAAGTTGTAAACTCAGATCCTTACGGAAAAGGATGGATGATTAAAATAAAAGTTTCAGATTTATCACAATGGGATGAATTATTAGACAGCGAATCTTATGCAAAACTGATTGGTGCTTAATAAAAAAACATTTTTCTTCATAGCAATCACTTGGACAGCAATAATCACCTATCTAAGTTTGGCTTCGTTAGGAACAATTGGAAACACAATTAAAATACCCTATAAAGACAAAATGGTTCATTTTGTCTTTTATTTTTTATTTGTTATTTTTTGGAATTTATCCCAAAACAATAAGCTAATTCATAAAAAAACCACAATTATTATTCTTTTAATTGCAATATTTTACGGAATAATAATGGAGTTTTTTCAATATAATTTCACCATTTCAAGACATGCTGATGTTTATGATGTACTTGCCAATTCATTTGGAGCAATTATGGGATTGATTATCTTGATGGTTTTTAAAAATAAAAAGACAAATTAAATCTCACAGTTGTGAGATTTTTTTAATTTTACACAAATATCTCTAAATGAATATAAAACAATATCTCGATTCGACCTACTTAAAAACTCCTGCTCAAGCCGGATTATCTGTAGTGGAGAATACCGAAATAGTAAAAAAATTCATTCAAGAAGCTATTGACGAAAGCTTTAAACTAATAATGATTCGTCCAGATATGGTTTCTTTGGCAAAAAAAATGATTGCCAAAGCCAATTCTAAGGTTTTAATTGGAACTGTAATTGGTTTTCATGAAGGCACAAATTTGCTGCAAGAAAAACTTGATGAAGCCAACAAAGCAATAACTGATGGTGCAGATGATTTAGATTTTGTATGCAACTATGAAGCTTTTAAAAAAGGCGAAATAGATTTGGTAAAAAACGAAATTTTACAAGCAACAAAACTGGGATTGCAACATCACAAAACTGTAAAATGGATTATAGAAGTTGCGGCTTTAAATAGCGACCAAATTATTCAAATATCGGCTTTGATAAAAAATGTTGTGATGTCAAATTTTAATGAAGATTATTATAATTCAGTATATGTAAAATCATCAACAGGATTTTATAAAACCGAAAATAATTTGCCAAATGGAGCCACTGTTTCATCAATAATAATGATGCTCGAAAACTGTTCGCCATTACCAGTTAAAGCTGCTGGTGGAGTTAAATCTTATGATGAAGCGATAGAAATGATTCGTCTTGGTGTAAAAAGAATAGGAACTTCATCGGCAAAGGCAATTGCAAATGAAGAAATATCAACTAGTGATTACTAATTTTATTATTATAAAAATGTATAAAAAAATCTCAATTGTATTTTTTATTTTTTGGTCTGTTATAGCTACATCACAAAAAACTAGTGAACAATTTCCTGTTTTTCCAAACTGTGAAAGTAAGCAATCAGCAGAGTTAGAAAATTGCTTTTATAACGAAGTGCAAACATTTGTATATCAATATTTTAAAGTTTCTGATAATTTAAAAGAAACTAAAACATCAATAATTGTGCTTTTTGAAGTTGATGATAAAGGAAATTTCAAAGTGCAATATGTTGATGCAAATAATGAAGATTTGGTTAAAGAAAGCAAAAGAGTTTTTTCAAATTTACCAAAAGTAAAACCAGCAACCTATAATGGCAAACCAACCTATTCAAAATTTACAATAAAAATTTCAATTCCGTTGCAAAATCCAGCCGAAGAAAAAACTGAACTTCTTCAAGAAAACACTAACTCAATTGAAAGAGTTTCATTAAAAAACCAAGGTGTTGGAATAATTAATACTAACAAAGAACTTACAGAAATTGATAGTTTAAAATACAATAATTTTCAAAATCCTCAATTTCAATCACATTTAAATATTCCATTATCACACAGTTATTACTCTCAATTTGATGCAGCAATGAATAAAGTTGGCGCCAATAATCATACAGTTTCTAAACCATATACTTATGCTGAGGTTTCAAAATATTATAATTTAGAGGAAATCAATTCTAAATTAATGAAAAACAAAACATCTTGGTTGAGCAGAAAAATTTGGAATGAAAACACAGTCGCCATTCAAGGCGATGGATATTGGTTTACCATGAATCCAATATTCGATTTGCAGTTTGGAAAAAGTGATCCAAGTAAAGCTAGTTATACTTATGTAAATACTCGCGGATTGCAAGCTCGTGGCGGATTAGGAAGTCAATTAAATTTTACAACAACAATCTACGAAAGTCAAGGTCGTTTTGCAGATTATTTTAATAGATATGCCGAATCTATTGCGCCATCTGGAGGAAATCCTGCAATTATTCCAGGAATAGGAATAGCAAAAAGATTTAAAACCGATGCTTATGATTTTCCTCTTGCCGAAGCCAATTTGACTTTTGCACCCAATAAATTTATCGATTTGCAATTGGGTTACGGAAGAAATTTTCTAGGCGATGGTTATCGTTCCTTATTGATGAGTGATGGCGCAAGTCCTTATCCATATTTTAAAATAAACACAACATTCTGGAAAATAAAGTACACCAATACTTATATGTGGATGAAAGATGTTCGCAATGAAGTAACAATAGACAGAACTTATGCTACTAAATATGTTGCTAATCATTATTTGAGTTGGAATGTAAGCAAACGATTTAATCTTGGTTTTTTCGAGTCTGTTGTTTGGAGTAATCAAAACAATCGTGGCTTTGATATGAGTTTTGTTAATCCAATAATATTTTATCGTGCTGTAGAATTTGAATCTTCTTCACGAAGCGGAAATGCACTTTTAGGAATTACTGGCAAGTATAAATTGAACAATCAAATAAATATTTATGGACAATTTTTATTAGACGAATTTTCACTTGGCGATGTAAAAGCTGGAGATAAAAGCTGGAAAAATAAATTTGGATATCAACTTGGAGCCAAGTATTACAATGCGTTTAAAATCAATAATTTATTATTGCAAGTAGAATACAATAATGTTCGTCCTTATGTATATGCACATAGCGAAATAATTACCAATTATGGTCATAATAACCAAAGTTTAGGTCATCAATGGGGTGGAAATTTTAGCGAATTTATTGCAATTGCTCGTTACCATCAAGGAAGATATTTTGGCGATGCAAAAATTACTTTAGGAAAACGTGGTTTAGATTTTTCTAACACAGGAGCAAACTCCAATTATGGAAGTAATATCTATAGAGATTATGACGAAGATAGATTTTCAGATACAGGAGTTATTATTGGTCAAGGAAATAAAACAAATGTTTTTATTGCCGATTTGCAAGCTGGATATTTAATAAATCCTTCAACAAATTTAAAAGTTTTTGGAAGTTTAATCTACAGAAATTTCAATCCTAGTTCAGATACAGCTATTGATTTTAAAGAAAGCACAACATGGTTTTCAGTTGGTGTGCGATGTGATATTTTTAATTGGTATTTGGATTATTAGGATGATAAAAAGCAGTTTAAAAATATTTTAAACTGCTTTTTATTTATTTATTCATAAGTCACTTTACTTATATCAACAGTTATTTCTTTCAGTCTTTTTTCAACTTCTGGTGTCATGCTCTCTTGAAAACGACCATTTAAATATTTTGCAAGAAATTTTTCAGCAGCAGCCAACATTGCCATATTGTTGACTGGTCTTGCAAATCCATGACCTTCGTCTGGTGCGAGAATATATTCAACAGGAAATTTTCTTTCACGTAATGCAATTACAATTTGATCTGATTCTGCTTTATTAACTCTTGGATCATTAGCACCTTGAACTACCATAAGTGGTTTTGTAATTTTGTCGGCAGCTGATAATGGCGATTGTCTAATAAGTTGTGCTTTTCCCTCTGGAGTTTCAGGGTTTCCCATTCGTAAATAAAAAACTTTTTTTATAGATTCCCAATAAGGCGGAATTGAATTTAAAAGCGTAATCAAGTTTGATGGTCCAACTATTGCAACTCCTGCTGCATAAACATCTGGAGTAAAAGCAACTCCAGCCAAAGTAGCATAACCACCATAGGAAACACCCATAATACCAACTCGTTTAGAATCGACAATTCCTTGATTTATTAAATATTGTGAACCCCAAGTTATATCATCTTGCATTTTTTGTCCCCATTCATTATTTCCGGCATTTAAAAACTCTTTTCCATATCCTGTAGAACCTCTAAAATTTGGCATTAATACAGCATATCCTCTATTGGCTAAAAATTGAGCAAAAGAATTGTAACCCCAATTGTCTCTAGCCCATGGACCACCATGAGGAACAATTATCAAAGGAAGATTTTTTGCATCTACACCTTTAGGTAATGTTAAATAAGCAGGAATTTCCAATCCATCAGATGATTTATATGAGATGGGTTGCATTGTTGCTAAATCTTGTGTTGGAATTTTTGGTCTTGGACTATATTGAAAAGTTATTTTTTTACTTTGTCTATCAAATAAGTATACTGCTCCAGGATTTACATCACTATAAGCATTAATTAACCAAAGATTTTCGTTGGTTGTTGACGAAGTAAAATTAATCTCTAAATTTGGCAATGCCGCTTTTATTATTTTATAATCTTTCTCAAAAGCTTGGTCTTTCCAATACCGAATATTTTTTTGATTTATATATGAAGTGTATATGATTTCTTTTGTTATTTCAGAAAAAGAAACATCATCAACATCCACTTTATTTAAAGGATCTTTTTCAATAAATTTTTCTGTTAAAGTTGCAGTATTTAATAGAATTAATTTGGTTAAATTATTTTCACTTCCTTTATTAGTAACAATATATATGTTTTTGTTTGATTTATCAAATCCATAAGGAGTTGCTTCTTCAAAAGGAGTTGTAGAATAAATTGTTTCAAACGATTCGTTGGTCATTCTTAAAATATCATTACTTCCATCATCATTTGATCTTGTGGCAAGTTGCAATTTGTCATCCCAATCAAAAACCCAACCTGTTATTCTAACTTTAGCAGAATTCTGATAAATTAATGTTTTTTCTCCAGTAGATATTTTAAGTTTGTAAAGATCATGCCATGCTTTATCTTTGTCATTTAATCCAATAAATATTTCGTCTGGGTTTGATTTTGGAACGGCATATATAAACACTCGAACTCCTTTTAAATTTGTTAAGTCTTTATTGAAAGGAACACTTTTTCCTTTTTTAGGATTTTCAGCTGGATCGACTGCATAAAGATTGAAATTTTCATCGCCACCTTTATCTTGAGAATACAAGACATATTTTCCGTTTCTTGACCAAAAATAGTTTCTAATTGGGCGTAAAGTATCCTCAGTAATAGGTTTTGCATCTGTAAATGCAGCTTCAGTTTTTTTTACCCAAATGTTTCGAGTGCCTTTATATACTTTTATAAATGAAATGAATTTTCCGTCTGGCGAAAGTTGAGCTCCTGTAATTTCAGGATTGTCAAAAAATATGGCTCTATCAATGATAGGTGGAAGCGCATTGTTTTGAGAATAACCAAAAATAGTAATTAATACTATTGCAATTCTAACGATTAATTTTACTTGTTTCATGATATTTGTAATTATAAATTAATATTCAATTAAATAACACAATGAGACCAGAACAATATAATTAATTTTATGTAGAATTAGTGGTTATCAAAGTTAATAAAAAAAACCAAGAAAAGATGTTTTTTATCACTACTTTTTTTGTCAAATCCTTTTTGATGAACTACTTTTGCACAAGTTTTAAAACAAAACAATAAAAATTGATTTCAACAACCAATTCACTTTCCATTAAGTCAGCTTTCATCGATTTTAAAGAAATTACCAAAGCAGGTTTGGCTGTAAGCGTACTTTTTTCTTCAATAGCTGGATATTTGCTTGGATTTGATGAATTACATCCTTTTTCTTGGACTATTTTAGTGATGTTGTCTATTGGTGGATATTGCATGGTTGGTGCATCAAACGCTTTTAATCAAGTTATAGAAAAAGACCTTGATGCTTTGATGGATAGAACTAAAAATCGTCCAGTTCCTGCAGGAAGAATGACAGTAACTACCGCATTAATAATTGCAAGTTTACTTACCATAATTGGATTAGTATTATTATATTTAATCAATCCTAAAACTGCAATGTTTGGAGCGATTTCTATATTTCTTTACACAAGTTTATACACACCATTAAAAACCAAAACACCATTATCTGTATTTGTTGGAGCTTTTCCAGGAGCAATCCCTTTTATGTTGGGTTGGGTTGCAGCATCAGGAAATTTTGGTATCGAAGCCGGAATGTTGTTTTTAATTCAGTTTTTTTGGCAATTTCCTCACTTTTGGTCAATTGGTTGGTTTTTATATGATGACTATGCCAAAGCCAATATTTACATGCTTCCAACTGGTGAAAAAGATACTAAAACAGCACTTCAAACTATATTATATACTATTTGGTTAATAGTTGCATCACTTTTACCATGTTTAGGTATTCCAGGACAATTATTTATTTCGCCAATTGCTGCAATTTTAGTATTTTTGCTCGGATTATGGATGTTGTTTTATGCTGTAAAACTATACCAACTAAGAACTGCAAAAGCTGCAAAAACATTAATGTTAACAAGTGTTTTTTATATTACCTTGTTGCAAATTATTTATATATTAGATAAATTTTTGAGATAATTATGATGACAATCGAAGAAGAAAAATCTCGTCAAAATCGTTCCTATAAGTTGCTGCTTATTTTTGCTATGATTAGTATGACTATGATGTTTGCAGGAATTACTAGTGCCTTTGTAGTAAGTAAATCTAGAACCGATTGGATGAAAAATTTTCAAATGCCAAATGCGTTTTTCATCAGTTTAATTCTAATTATTTTATGTAGTGTCACTATTTTTTTAGCAAAAAGTGCTATAAAAAAAGACAATAGAAATTTAACTACAATTTTTCTTTTAACCACTTTGGCATTAGGAATTGGCTTTGTAAAATTTCAATTTGAAGGATTCAATCAGTTGTATTTAAGCGGTTTAGTTCCGGTTGGTGGCACAGGTTCTATTACAATTTCGTTTATATATGTTGTTGTTATTACACATCTTGCACATCTTGCAGGAGGAATAATTTCACTATTAATAATAATTTATAATCATTTTAAACAAAAGTACAATTCGAGTCAATTCCTTGGTATTGAGCTTGGTGCAATGTATTGGCACTTTCTTGATTTCTTGTGGGTTTATTTGTTTTTATTTTTATATTTCTTTAAATAAGAAAAAAACGTAAATTTGAAAACTTTTTAATTAATAACTTTTATGGGAGCGACAGTTACTTCTAATACTGGACATAAAACTTGGGATGGCGGAAACGAGCCATTAGGAGCAAGCTACGGAAAATTAATGATGTGGTTTTTCATCATGTCTGATGCATTAACCTTTTCTGGATTTCTAGCTGCTTACGGTTTTTCTAGATTTAAATTTATTGAAACATGGCCTTTAGCCGACGAAGTGTTTACTCACTTTCCGTTTTTACATGGTGTTTCTGCACCAATGTATTATGTTGCTTTAATGACATTTATTCTAATATTTTCTTCTGTAACAATGGTTCTAGCTGTTGATGCTGGTCACCAAATGAAACAAAAGAAAGTAGCTTTCTACATGTTCTTAACAATTATTGGAGGTTTAATCTTCGTTGGTTCGCAAGCATGGGAATGGAAAAATTTTATTAAAGGTGAGTATGGTGCTGTTGAAACCAAAGGTGGAAGTATTCTTCAATTTGTAAATGCAAAAGGAGAAAGAGTAAAGCTAGAAGATTTTGCAGTAACTCTTGAGGAAGCTAGAACTCAACGTAAAAGGAGCAATGCATTATGGTTTGGTGAAGAAGGTTCTTTATCAACCTATTCTGTTGCTGAAGTTCAAGAAGGTTTTAAAGAAAATCCAGATTTATTGGTAAGAACAGAAGTTATTTTTGACGAAGAAACTTCTAAAACTGCTGTTGGAGTTCATCCAACATTAAATGATTTTAAATTTCATTCAAAGAAAAAAACAGTTTTAACTAGAGCAGAATCTGAAATAATGATGGCTAATGCTCATTTAGTTGTTGAAGGTGCAAATCTTCAAAGAAACGAATATGGAAGTAAATTGTTTGCCGATTTCTTTTTCTTCATTACAGGGTTTCACGGTTTTCACGTATTTTCTGGAGTAGTTATTAATATTATTATTTTTATTAATATCCTTTTAGGAACTTACGAAAAAAGAAGATCATATGAAATGATTGAAAAAGTAGGACTTTATTGGCACTTTGTCGATTTAGTTTGGGTTTTCGTTTTCACATTCTTCTACCTAGTTTAATTTTAGAAAATTATTATTATGTCACACGCACACGAATCAAATATATCAAGAATCTGGAAAGTGTTTTTTCTTCTTTCTGCAGTAACAATTGTTGAGGTTGCCTTAGGTATCGTAAAACCAGAATCATTACACATGACTAATTTTTTAGGCATGAACTTGTTAAACTGGATATTTATCACCTTAACAATTTATAAAGCATACTATATTGTTTGGGCATTTATGCACATGGAAGGCGAAACAACAGCACTAAGAAGAGCAGTAGTTTGGACCGTAATTTTCTTAATTATATATTTAGTTTTTATACTTTTAGTAGAAGCCAACTATATTTATGGAGTTTTTAAAAATTCAACCATTAAATGGAATTTTTAACACTATAATAATTCAAATAAAAGGTACGTATTGCGTACCTTTTTTTTATTTTTGCAATTCAAAATATCCAAAACTAAATGAAAAAGAATTTAGTACTAATTACACTTTTTATATTTCCAATTGTTGCCTATTTATTTTTTGCTTCAGGAGTGAATAGTTTTTCAAAATTGCCAATTATTACCACATCTGTTTCTGAACTTGGTGATTGGAAATCATCTTCAAATAAAAAAATAAAACTTAAAGGAAACATTTCAATTATAGGTTTTGCAGGAAAAGACGTTTATGGAAAAAGAGGAAATTATTTCAATTTAAGTCAAAAAATATATAACCGATACAGAGAATTCAAAGATTTTCAAGTTGTTATTATTGCTCCAATTGGCACTGAAAAACAAGTTGATGCAGTCATTCCAATGCTAAAACAAGTTTCAGATGTTTCTAAATGGCATTTTGTATTTGCAACACCATTAGAAATAGAATCGCTTCATGAAAGTTTAAAACTCCAAAATAAATTAGAATCAAGTTTAGGCAATTCTAATGTTTATATCATCGATAAAGAACTAAATTTGAGAGGAAGAAAAGGTGTTGTAAATAAAAAAGACTCTGAATATAGAGAAGGTTATAACACAAAAATGGTGTCAGAACTTCATAATGAGATGACAGATGATGTTAGAATTATTCTTGCAGAATATAGATTGGCATTAAAGAAAAATAATGCTGACAGAAAAAAATACGGTTTATAAAACTATAAAATGAAAAACAAATCCTACATCGGAATATCATTCATTATTTTAATTTTCGGAATTTATGTAGTTCCTAAAATCATAAATAAATTTAAAGGCAATGACTTAGTAGAAATTGGTCCAGCTCCAAAATTTGAGTTAACCAATCAGAATAATAAAAAAATATCCAATAAAGATTATGATGGAAAAGTATATGTAGTAGAGTTCTTTTTTTCTACATGTCCTTCAATTTGTCCAATTATGAATAAAAATATGGTTGGAATTCAGAACGAGTTTTTTGGAAATTCTAATTTTGGAATTGCATCCATTACAATTAATCCAGAAATTGATACGCCAGAAGTTTTAAAAGCTCATGCAAAAACTTTAGGAATAACTTCTGCCAATTGGCATCTTTTAACTGGCGATAAAGATTATATTTTGAATCTTTCTAATAAAGGATTTAATATTTATGCAGCAGAAAACTTTAAAGTAAATGGTGGTTTCGAGCATCAAGGATATTTTGCTTTAATTGATAAAAAAGGCATGATTAGATGTCGAAAAGATGATCAAGGAAATCCGATTATGTATTATTATGGATTAGAAAAAAGTGGAGTAAACGCCATTAAACAAGATATAAAATTATTATTAGAAGAATAAGATGAAAAAAAATTCATTAGAAAAAAAATTTAACACACCAATTTTAATAGTTTCATTATTGATTCCTTCTGTTGTTGTCATACTATTTAGTATAAAACTTAAAGATTTAGGAATAATTGTTGAACCATTATCGTTTTTGCCACCAATATACGCATCAATAAACGGATTGACAGCTTTAATATTAATAGTTGCAGTTCTTGCAATAAAAAACGGAAAAAGAAAACTTCACCAACAATTAATGACCACTGCAATAGCTTGTTCAGTCGTTTTTTTAATAATGTATGTCGCTTATCACATGACATCAGATTCAGTTAAATTTGGTGATACTAATTTTAATGGCGTTTTAGAAGCTTCGGAAAAAGCTTTAGTTGGAGCAACTAGATATTTATATTATTTTATCTTGATAAGTCACATTTTACTTTCAGTTATTGTAATACCTTTAGTGTTGTATACTTATGTATTAGCATTATCTCAAGAATTTGATAGGCATAAAACTTTAGCCAGAATTACTTTTCCAATTTGGTTGTATGTTGCAGTTACTGGTGTAGTTGTGTATTTAATGATTTCTCCTTATTATGTTAAATAAAGACAATAGAATAAAGAAAACAGAACATAGAATATCACGTAGAGGAATTGCTTTTCTCTATGTTTTATTTTCTATGATCTTTTCTCTAAATTTAAATGCTCAATGCGCCATGTGCCGTGCCTCGTTAGAAAGTGAAGGCAATGCAACCAAAGCCGAAGCAGTAAATGACGGAATTGTTTACCTTATGGGAATTCCGTATTTGTTGGTTGGTATTGTTGGGTATGTAATCTATAGAATGTATCGCGCTAAAAAAGTTTAGTTTTCTATTCAAAATCAAAAAAATCTTTTAACGGAATTTCTAATATTTTAGACAATAATTTGGTATTTGCTATTGTAGTATTTATCAAACCTCTTTCTATTCTACTAATTTGAGATATTTGAATATCAGCTTCATACGACAATTGTGCTTGAGAAATACCTTTTTCTTGGCGAAGTTGCTTTAATCGTTTGCCAAATTTTTTTAAAAATTCTATGTCTTTTTCTATAGCCACATACAAATTTGTAGCAATTAGAAAAAATAAAATAAGCATTTGTGCCTACATTAATATTTTTTGTATAGATTTGTTAGTAAGAAATAGATTATTATAATCATTTTTTAGCATTTTTTCTATAACCATTACTAACCAATAACCAAGAAGCTTATGAAACACTTATTAAAAAAGTTTGTTCTTTTATCGTATTTTTGTTTGGCAACATTTTTGTATTACAGTTGTACCCAAGAGAAAGAATACATTAATGGACAAAATCGAATTAATTTTGATTTAAAAGAAAAATCATTGAAAGAAGCACTCGACATGCCAATTTTTAACAACGCTTACAGTAAATTGACTAAGAAAAAATTTAGTTCATCTAGTTCTGAAACTGCGAGAACTGCACTCGAAGACCAGTTTGGGTTTACTATTGTGCCAGATGTTCCTGTAAAAATTATTACAAAACCTGACGGAACAGTATTTTTCACTTTGTTAATAGAACGAGAAGTAAAAGAGGAGTTGAAATTTGAAAATTTAATGATTCAAGTTAAAAATACTGAAACTTCTGCTGCGATTTTCAAATATACAATGGAAGAAAAAGCAATAAAAACAATGACTAATGATTATATTATTAAAGAAATTTTAAACTCACAATATACAGATTTGAATGTAGATGGAAAAATGTTCTTTAATTCAGGTGGTGAAACTTGTTTTGACACCTATATATGGAAGTGTGACTATGGTCTAGGATACACACATACAGCTTATAGCACATGCTTTAGTGATAATACTGCATATCCTGTAATATCTGTAGTTTGCATGGGTGATGGTGGTGGTCCAACAAGTCCAGACCCAACAAATGGCTCAGTGACAGTAACTGGTGGTGGCGGTGGTTCTCCTAATGATATTATTGAAACACCAACACCTTGTAGATCTGTTAATTGCATTGAGGCAGATAAAACTCCATGTGATGAACTTAAAAAACTTTTAATAATACCACCAGCAGGAACAATACCACTAGGAAGTAAAAATGTAAAACAAGCAATTGAAGATAATTATGCTGAAGTAACTTCACCAGGTGACCATGATCAAGAGGAAGGATATAGTCTTCTTTATAATTGCTCAACAAAACAAATGCAAACTGCACCTGCAATACATGTAGATGGAAATAAAGTAAAATACTATAGGTATCCATATACATTTGGTGGAACGCACTTTCACCAAGACGATTTAATACAGATGCTATCACATGATGATATTGGAACTTTACTTCAACTGCATAGAGATTTTGGAACTGGGTTAAGTGAAGATTGCAAAAACGATAGTAACTACCCTAAACCTGTACATTTAATGACATCAGCTCTTGGTATTTATGCCCTTACAATAGAAAATGAAACCCTTTTTTCAAATACTTTAACACCAATTTATAGTAATAATGAATTAAAAGAAGATTTCAAAGATAAAATAGAAGGAATGTATTCTTTTAATTTGTATAATAGTTCTACAAATGTTTGGAGTGATGATGTTTATGAATATGAAAAAATTCTATTGCGGTTTATTACTAATATTGGTAATGAAGACTGTTACAATATGGGCGTAGGATTATTTAAAGCCGAAACAGGTAACGATGGGAAAATTACTGGATGGGAACAACTTACAATAAAAAAAGTAAATAACAGTTACATTGTTGAACGAACTAAATGTTTATAATATGAAATATATATATCTAATAACAGTAATTATGACATTGTTTTCTTGCAATGCTCAAACAGTAATACCAATGAACAGCAACCTTGTTCCTTTCACTAATGGTGCGTACTATTCAGACACTGACTATGAATTGAATAAATATATTGGTACATGGAAATATGAAAACGGTAACGAAAATTTAATAATTGTATTACAAAAAATATTAAATCATCAATATCGGGGTTATTCTAAAGACATTTTAATTGGTGAATACAAATATGTTGATGCAACAGGAGTTACTATAGTAAATACTCTACCTTTGATGAATGTAGCATTGTCAAGTCAGTTATTACATAATATTAGTGGAGCTAATATTTTATATAAACTATCCTACCCTAAATGTTTAGAATGTGCCGACGATGAGTTTAGAGTAGATTCTAACATAGATGATCCTGAAAGAAATTATGTTGACTCTAAAATTGTTTTTAGATGGATGAGTCCGACACAAATAAAAGCGAAAATTTATTCAACAGGTTCACCTCTAAGTCCTGCAATAGACTCACCAACAACAATTAGAGTTCCAAATGTAGAATATGTTTTAAATAAAATTTAAATTAAATATTAAATTCCTCCAAAAGCTGTCCCTAAAAAGACAGTTTTTTTATTAAATTTGATTGATGAAAAAATTAATTGTATTGGATGTACACCAGAACAAATTGACAAAAAAGTTGATGATATAACCAAAGCTAGCGTTGATAAATACGGGTCAGATAAGTCAACTTTTGAGAAAACTTTTTTAGAGATGAATGATAATTGTGGTTTTTCAATTTATAAAGCTAACTCAGAATTAACCAATTGGACTAAATTAACAGTTACAAATCCAACGTTGGCAACAGCAGCAGTTTTACCATTACCATGTCCTAATTAAAAAAAGAAAATATTATGAAAAAAACAATAATAATTATACTATCTATTCTATCAATAGGATGCAAAGCACAAACAGAAATTATAGACATACTTGATAGAGGAGAAAAACGGCTTGGTCCTGATCAATATTATCAAGACACTAATGATTTATTAAACACTTATGAAGGTGTTTGGGTTTTTTCTGAAGGAACTCAATATTTAAAATTTATTTTAGAGAAAAAAGTATCTCATTATAATGGTGTTTATTATGAAGATGTAATAATTGGTGGCTATGAATATAAAGTTAATGGTGTAACACTTGTAAATACACTTTTAGATATTAATTCGAATTATACATATTCTATACAATATAGTCTTTCTGCTGATGGTTTTATAAGCAGTGATTTTTTTCCTTTATGTCCCGAATGTGACTCTAATGAAAAAAGATTAATGATGAGCTTTTCTGAACCATCAAGTGATTTAAGAGGTAGAATATATGCTAGAAGAATGAACATTGGTGGTCAAGAAGTATTAAAAATAAAACTACAAGGTTCTTCAAATAAATATCAGATTGCAGGTAATCCACCACAGCCAAATGATTTTGTTTTACCTTCTGGCACGTACACATTAATAAAACAATAATTAATACCCAAAAAGCTGTCCCTAAAAAGACAGCTTTTTTTATTCCATACCATCAATTTTTACATTCATTTTACCAGTTGTAGTAATAAAAGCAATAATGGCATTGTTGGTTAATTCAACTTTTTCAAATTCGAAATCGTTCATGGTTCCATTTACAAAAACTCCTTTCATGGGCGAAAAATTGTTTAAGTAAGGCAACATGCTTTTTTTGCCTTCGTCTAGATTTTCTTTTATAGAATATCGACAATTTTCTTGTATTTTCTTTAATATTATTCCTTGCAAAAGCCAATTGGCAGTTTTTGTTAAAATACCTTTAGAGTTTAAAACATAATCCATTTGGTCAAAATAAATTTCTTTGGTAATTGAATTATAATATGGTATTCCGCTCAAGTAAATGCTTCCGTTTACACTTCCTGTCATGTCTAAAGCTATAATCATTTTGCCATCTTTAGCCCACAAATCTACTTTTTGAACCACAATTTTTCTTGTGCCAGAACCAAATTCTTTTCCTTGAAAATTCTTAGTTATAATTCGTGAAGCACTTTCATAAGTAGAAATTGCCGCAACGGTTGCAACGGTTTTATCTGGCATTTTGGAAACTGCTTTAAAAGTAACAACTTCTCTATCAAAAGTATTTTTGGGTTGTTGCCCAACCATAGTTTGCATGCTACATTTTAATCCCAAATCCATTTCTATTTTGCTTTTTTTCAAAACTGCATCGGTTACATAAACTTCAATCGGAATCATTTTAAACCAAGTTTCATATTGTTCACTAGTTTCAAATGGTGTACTCATTTTTTCTAAAACATCAAGAACATATGGTTTAAAATCGCAAGATTTTTCTATTGCATCATCAATTTTCTTGGCAACTTTTGATTTAAAAATTGATAATGTTGGATTGATAATATAGGTAATTGGAACTTTTTTTCCTGCAACTAATATTGTTGGACTTTCGCTCCATTGAAAATCTTCAATTTTAGAATTGGTATTCATCTTCCAATTGGATAATTTGGCATCACTTATCAAAGTTATTGTTCCGTTCATATCAATTTCTCGAGTATCATTCAATCCCATAAATTCAGTGCCATATTTAAATTTAGACCATATTTTCAAAGGTAGTATCGATTGAATTTTTCCGTCTTTTTCAACCAGTTTTATAGTTCCAGTTTTCCAAATTTTCATTTCAGATTTATCGTCAGTAATGTCATTATCTTCATAAATCAATCCAGTTAACGATTTGTTCAACTGGTTTTCGATTTCTTTAAGTGTAATTTCCATTGGCATATTAACAAACGAAGTAGTTGTTTTATAAACCATAGGAACATTTTCTGATGGAACTGGTTTTAAAGATGCAATTTTGTTGGAAGTAGAACAGCCAAATAAGGAAGATAACATAATAATGAAAGTTAAATAAACAGGAATTTTTTTCATAAAAAAATTAAAATTGATATTTTTAAGGTGTGAATGTAACAAAAAAACAAAACTAACGTCTGATAAGAATATGTTAATTTACTAATTTTGATTTAAAATCACTTAAATTTGCATGAATTTATTTTCAATTTTGAAATAAAAAGGATGAAGAAAATTTATTATTTATTAGTTTTTATTTTGGTTTTTGCAAGTGGAACTTCTAACGCGCAAAGTAAAAAATGGACTTTAGAAGAATGTGTTGAATATGCTTTAAAGAATAATATTACTATAAAGCAGACAGAATTAGACATAAAATCGACAGCAATTGATAAAAAAGCTGCGTTTGGAAGTTTTCTTCCAACAGTAAACGCCAACGCTTCACATTCTTGGAATATTGGTTTAAATCAAAATATTACTACAGGTTTACTCGAAAATCAAACTACACAATTTACATCTGCTGGATTAAATTCGGGTATTGATATATATAACGGACTTCAAAATCAAAACCGTTATAGAAGAGCAAAATTGGCAATAGTTGCCGCTCAATATCAATTAGACAAAATGAAAGACGATGTTTCTTTAAATGTTGCAAATGCATTTTTACAAATATTATTTAATAAAGAAAATATTAAAGTTCAAAAAGAGCAATTGTCAAACGATGAAAAACAATTTGCCAGAACTCAAGAATTAGTAAATGTTGGAACCATTCCAAGAGGTGATTTGCTTGATGTAAAAGCTACAGTTGCTGCAGATAAACAAAGAGTTGTGGCTGCAGAAAACAATTTGTATTTGTCTAAATTGAGTTTGGCGCAATTATTACAATTAGAAAATTTTCAAGAATTTGATGTTGCCGAAACCAATTATGAAGCAAAACCAAGCGAAGTAATGGTTCAAAAACCAGAAGATATTTTAGCAAAAGCCAAAGAAGAAAGAGTTGAACTGAAAATTGCAAAAACCAATTTAGAATTAGCCGAAAAAGATGTAACCATTGCCAAAGGTGCTTTTATGCCAAGTGTTTCTGGTTTTTATAGTTTTAGTACAAGAGCAAGTTATTCTGATAGAATTGTTGGCGTTGATGGAAGCGGAAACCCAATTTTTTCTGGTCCATTACCATTGTTTGATCAGTTTAGTAATAATAAAGGTCACAATTTTGGAGTACAATTAAACATTCCAATATTTAATGGATTTGTTGTAAAAAATAATGTAGAACGTTCTAAGATTTCTTTAGAAAGAACCAAAATTTCTAAACAACAATCAGAACTCGATTTAGAGCGAAATGTTTATACAGCAATTATTGATGCAAAAGGTGCGTTAAACAGTTATGAATCAGCAGTTACAGCATTAGAAGCTAGACAAGAAGCATACAATTATGCCAAAGAAAGGTATGCAGTTGGAATCATGAATGCATTTGATATAAATCAGGCACAAACACTTTTTGTAAACGCTCAATCAGAAGTTTTAAGAACCAAATACGATTATATTTTTAAAGTAAAAGTTGTTGAGTTTTATTTCGGAATACCAATTTCAAAAATTAAATAATATCATGTCAAAGAAAAAAATTTACATATTAATAGCAGTACTATTTGCTTTAGTTATCACTTTAATTACATTATCAAAGATGGGTGTAATTGGAAATAAAGATAAAGGAGTTGAAGTTGAAACAGCCAAAGTTGATGAAATTACAATTGTAGAAACCGTTTCGGCAACAGGAAAAATTCAACCAGAAATAGAAGTTAAAATATCGTCGGAAGTTTCCGGAGAAATTATTGCTTTACCAATTAAAGAAGGACAAGTTGTAAAAAAAGGTGATTTATTGGTAAAAATAAATCCAGATTTATATACTTCTGGTTACAACAGAACTTTGTCTAATTTATCTGGAACAAAAGCAGGATTAAGTCAAGCCGATGCGTCATATAAAGAAGCAAAAGCAAGTTATGACAGAAGTAAAACATTATATGATAAAGGAATTATTTCAAGATCAGAATGGGATAAAGCAATTGCATCTTTTGAAGTAGCACAAGCAAGTAAACAATCGTCATATTATAATGTACAAAGTGCAAATGCAACCGTAAAAGAAGCTAAAGACAATCTTGGCAGAACAACAATTTATGCTCCAGCAGACGGAACAGTTTCTATGCTAAATGTAGAACTTGGAGAACGAGTTCTTGGAACACAACAGATGACAGGAACTGAGATTCTAAGAGTTGCCAATTTAAACAATATGGAAGTTGAAGTTGATGTAAATGAAAACGATATTGTAAAAATAAATGTTGGAGATTCTGCCAATGTTGAAGTTGATGCTTATTTAAAAAAAGTGTTTAAAGGTATTGTAACTAGTATTTCTAATTCGGCAAGTGCAACAACTACAGCAGATCAAGTAACCAATTTTAAAGTAAAAATAAGAATCGTAAAAGAATCCTATTTAGATTTATTAGAAGGAAAACCAGAAACATATTCGCCGTTTAGACCAGGAATGACAGCTACAGTTGATATTATTACAACAAGAAAAGAAAAAGTAATTGGTGTTCCAATTAGTTCTATTGTTATGAAATCTGACACAGCTGCAACAAAGAAATATGAATTCAAAGATGAGGAACAGGATAAAAAAGTAACTGCCAAATCAGACAAAAAATTTGAATGTGTTTTTGTAAAAGTTGGTGATAAAGCCAAAATTAGAATTGTAAAATCAGGAATTCAAGACGATACTAATATTGAAGTTATTTCAGGTCTAAAAAAAGGAGATGTTGTTATTGTTGGACCATATAATACTGTAACCAAAGATTTGAATTCTGGCGATAAAATAACTATTGCCGAAGCAAATAAAGAGAAAAAATAGCACCTATTTATTTATGAGCTATATTCTAAATATTGAAACTGCAACAAAAAACTGCTCTGTTACTATCGCTAAAAATGGTAAAACTATTTTGTGCAAAGAAATTTCAGAATTGGGTTACTCACATGCCGAGAAATTACATGTTTTTATAGAAGAATTAATTAATGAAGTTGGAATAACTTTCAAAGAATTATCTGCTGTAGCTGTAAGTAAAGGTCCAGGTTCATATACTGGATTGCGAATTGGAGTTTCTACCGCCAAAGGTTTGTGCTACGGATTAGATATTCCTTTAATTGCAATTGATACATTAACAATCTTGGCACATCAAGTAAAAAAAACAGATGGATTGATTATTCCAATGATCGATGCCAGAAGAATGGAAGTTTATACAGCTGTTTTTGATTCAAATAAAGAAATGATTGGTAATGTTAAAGCAGAAATTCTAAAAGAAAATAGTTTTTCTAATTTTGATGAAACTATATATTTTATTGGAGATAGTAATGAAAAAGCAAGAACAGTTTTAATCAAAGACAATTTTATTTTTTTAGATGAAATTGTATATCCATCATCCAATGAAATGAGTTCAATTTCAATGCTAAAGTTTCAAAACAATGATTTTGAAGATGTAGCTTATTTTGAACCTTATTATTTAAAAGATTTTATGTTTGCTAAATAAAAAAATCACGCATGTAGCGTGATTTTTTTTATAAAGATAAAATTCTGAAATTAATCAGCATCTTCTTCAACTCTATTTTCAGTATCCTCAGCTTTAGAAGTTGCTTCTTCAGATGCGTCGTCAGTAAAAGAATTGACTTTTTCTTTAACAGTATTTACTGCATTTCCAGCAAATTCTTCAGCTTTATCAGCAAATTCTGATGCTTTTTCTTTTACAGTTTCTACAACATTTTCAATTGCATCACTTGCAGCAGGTACGTATTCGCTTACTTTTTCTTTAGCAGCTTCTGCAAAATCTTCAACTTTTTCCATTAATGGAGCTGCAGCTTCTTTAGCATTTGCAATAGCATCTGTAGCAAAATTTTCTGCTTTGTCTACCAATGCATCAACGTCAACATTAGCTTTTCCAAACAATCCTTTAATAAAACTTCCTATTCCCATGATTTTTAGTATTAAAATTAAAATGCAATTATACGCATTTTTTATGATTTTATAAATATAAATTCTAAAAAGCGTCCGTTTTCAAGAACGCTTTTATGTCTTATTTTAAATTACTCAATCTCAAAAGTTAATTTTAAATTAACTCTATATTCTGTAACTTTTCCGTCATTAACAGCTGCGCTATGTTCTTGAACATAAACTGAGCGAATGTTTTTTAAAGATTTTGCAGCTTGTGTAACTGCTTTTTGTGTTGCATCTTCCCAGCTTTTTTCTGAGCTAGAAAGTACTTCGATTACTTTTAATACTGCCATAATAGTTTTATTTTTAAATTAAGAAATAAAGGTAATAAAATTTATAAAATAAGTATTCAAATCAACGTAGAAAAATAATTACAAATTTTAATAAAAACCACTAATGTTTAGCCAAATTGTGTTAAATTGGCATCCTCAAAAAAACAATTCAAAAGTATGATTTTCAAGTTGTTCTCAAATATAAAATTAAGAGTATTAATTATAGCATTGCTAGTACCAATTTCGCATTTTTCACAAAATTTATTAGTAAATGGTGATTTTCAAAGCGGTAATGGAGTTGGTTTTAGTTTAAATGGTGCAGGATATTCTGAAATTGTTGCTCCTTTTTCGGGAACTACATTGCCAGGAAACTTTGCATTTACAGGCAATCCGCAACCAATGAATACTGCTAATTTCATTGCGCTTGGCGATCATACAACTGGCACAACAAGAATGATGGTGATTGATGGAAACAATACTGGCGGAGCACAAAGATTTTGGCGTGCAGGAAATACTGGTGGTGGAGTTTGCGGATTAACTATTGGAACAACTTATACCTTTAGTTATTGGATAAGATCTGTTTCTAATACCGTTACAAATTTAGCAACACAAGCAGATATTGGTATACAATTTAATAATACAAGTTCTTTTGTTTTGACATCTGGAAGTGCAATTGCACCATTGCCAGCATCAGGTTGGCAAAAAGTAGTTTATACTTTTGTTCCAAATAATAGTTGTGTCAACATTGAACTATGGAACAATAATACTAATCCTGTAGGAAATGACTTTGCTGTAGATGATTTTTCTGTAACTGCACCACCACAACCATTAGCACTTACATATTCTTTAACAAATAGCACTTGTTTTGGAGCAAATAATGGTTCTCTTTCAATTTATGGAATAAAAGGAGTTACTCCATATGTTTCCTATTCTATTTCTGGAACTGCTTCTGCCACAAATCCAACAGGGTATTTTCCTGGATTACTTCCCGGAACTTATACTATTTCTGTTACAGATAGTAATGGTACTACGGTAACTACATCTGGAATTATTATTACTCAACCCAATAATTTGACAGTTAGTTCAAATGCAACCATTTGTAGCGGAACACCAACTACTTTAACAGTTAGCGGAAGTACTAATCCATACACCTGGATAGCATCGCCACCAGATGCTACATTGACAACACCAAATAGTGCTTCACCAAGTGTTAGTCCAACACAAACAACAACTTATACTGTAACTTCTTCAACAATTTCTAATACAAATTTAGTTTTTAATGGAAATTTTACTCAAGGAAATGTTGGATTCTCTACAGATTATCAATATTTAAGTGTTACAAATCCTTCTGGAACTCAAGGAACTTATGGAGTTGTAACCAATTCTAATACTTGGTTTGGAGGATTTTCTTCTTGCGTCGATCACACTTCTGGCACAGGAAATATGATGGTCTTTGATGGTTCTATATTAAATTCTGGAAATGATAAAATGTGGTGTCAAACGATTCCAGTAACACCAGGTCAAAACTATACATTTAGTTATTGGGTGCAAACTGTTGCTGCCACAAATCCTGCTAATATTGAGGTTTTAATTAATGGAACTTCAATTAGTGGATTAGTAGCTGCGCCAGCCACAACTTGTGGTTGGGTTCTAAAAAATTATGTTTGGAATTCTGGCGCAAGCACATCAGCTCAAATATGTATGTATGATAGAATTACAGTTTCTGGAGGAAATGATTTTGCAATTGATGACATCTCATTTTCAACTTCTACAACTTGTAATTTGTCAAATTCTGTAACTATTACAGTAAATAATTCGCTTACACCAGCAATAAGTTGTGGAGCAATTACAGCAAGTACAATTGTTTTTAATTGGTTGGCTTTAACTGGATCAACAAGTTATAATATAAGCTATACAATTAATGGTGGAGGATCAATAAATGGCGGTTCTGTTACAACTCCAGGTTATACTGTATCTGGTTTAAGTAATGGAAGTAGTGTATCAATCACTATAACACCAATTGGAACTGGATGCTTTGTTCCATCAAATCAAACCTGTTCAAATTCTGTAACATGTCCTCCAGTTGTTGGAAGTGTAACTATACAACCAACTTGTACAACTCCAACAGGAACAATTGTAGTAACAAGTCCAATAAATTCTCCAACATTACCAACTCTAACAGAATTATTTATTTCTGAAGTTACAGATGAAGATAGTGGAGCTTTAACTTATGTTGAAATTTTTAATGGTACTGGTGTTGCAAAGAATCTTGCAAATTATAAATTAAAAATCTATAACAACGGAAATGCTTTTACATCTTGTGAATTTCCTTTGGCAGGAGTTTTAAATAATAATGATGTTTATGTAATCTCAGTTGGAAGCGTTGTTAATCAAGGTGGTGTAATTCCAGATTTAGTTGTTTCTACTTGTGCAGGAGTAAATAATAATGATAATATTAGATTGACATCAAGTACAGATGTTGAAATTGATTTATGGGGAAGAACCGATGGAGTTATTTTTACACCTGCAAATTTACCAGGTTATACTTATAGAAGATTATCAACAGCAACACATCCAACATTGGTTTGGAATACAGCAGATTGGACTGCTTTAGACCCTCAAGATTATACAAACGTTGGAAGTTATACCTATCAAACTGCTGTTTATGAGTATAGTGTTAATAGTACACTTTATCAAACAAGCCCAACATTTTCATTATTAGCTCCAAACACTTACAATGTTACTGTAAAAGATTTAGTTACTGGATGTGTTTCTAATCCTATAGCATTAGTTGTAAATGCTATTCCTGTTATTCCTGCGCCAACAGTTACATCACCATTGTCTTATTGTTTAAATGCAACTGCAAATCAACTAACTGCAACCGCATTAAGTGGAGGATCTTTAAACTGGTATGGAACAAATTCAACTGGAGGAACCGCATCAGCAACTGCTCCAACACCATTAACAACTAGTATTGGTTCAACTACATATTATGTTAGTCAAACTGTTGGTGGTTGTGAAGGACCAAGAGCAGCAATTATTGTTAATGTTGTTGCTAATGGATTATCATTAAATTTATACTGTGATACAGCTCTTTCAACACCAACATCACTTTATTTTGATTTTAGTAATGTAGGACAATCAAATTTTAGTTACAGTTACTCAATATCTGGAGGAACACCAATTACTGGTACATGGGTTGCTCCATCTCATTTTATTGTTAGCGGATTAACATCTGGACAAACTGTTGTTTTTAATCTTTCTGCAAATGGAGTTTCTTGTGTTACTCCAATGTCTGCAACTTGTAATACAGCATGTTCAACTACAATAACGCCAAATTTTGCTGCAATTCCATCTATTTGCTCAGGCGGAACTGCTCCTACACTATCAAATACTTCTCCAAATGGAATAGTTGGAACTTGGTTGCCATTAACTATAAGTAATACAGCTTCTGGAAGTTATGTGTTTACACCTAATAGTGTTTTAAATCCATGTGCAAATACACAAACTTTAAATGTTACAGTTACATCTCCAGTAACTCCAACTTTTGCAAGCATTTCACCAATTTGTGCTGGTGCAACATTATCAGCATTGCCAACAACATCAACTAATGGAATAATTGGAACTTGGTCACCAGTTATAAACAATACTTTAACTACAACTTATACTTTTACTCCAAATATTGGTCAATGTGCTGTTAATAAAATAATAATAATTACAGTTAATCCTAATGTTACTCCAACTTTTAATCCTGTAACATCAGTTTGTTCTGGCGCAACACTTTCTCCATTACCTACAACATCAATAAATGGAATTGTTGGTACTTGGTCACCAGCATTAAATAATACAGCTACTACAACCTATACTTTTACTCCAAATACTGGGCAATGTGGAACTACCACAACACTCACAATTACTGTAATAAATCCTACAATTGTTCCAACTTTTAATGCAGTTTCACCTATTTGCTCTGGCGGATCTTTGACATCCTTGCCAACCAATTCTAATAATGGAATTTCAGGAACTTGGTCACCAGCTTTGAATAATACATTAACTACCACTTATACTTTTACACCAGTTGTTGGTCAATGTGCACTTTCAACTACCTTACAAATTGTTGTTAATCCAAATATTACTCCAACTTTTATTGCTGTTCCTAGTTATTGCTCTGGCTCTACAATACCATCGCTTCCAACAACATCAACTAATGGAATTACTGGAAGTTGGTCGCCAGCAATTAATAATTCAACTACTACAACTTATACATTTACTCCAACTGCAGGACAATGTGCTACTACAAAAACGTTAATTATCACAATCAATACAAGAATTAATCCAACATTTTCAGCTGTCACACCTGTTTGTTCTGGAAATACAATCACACCATTACCAACTACTTCTAATAATGGGATTGCTGGAAGTTGGTCGCCATCATTAAATAATACATTAACAACAACTTATACATTTACTCCGTCAATAGGTATTTGTGCTAATACTACAACTTTACAAATTGTTGTCATTCCTCAAACTACGCCAACTTTATCTATAGTTTCTTCTTGCAATACAAATACTGTAACGGTTTTGTCACCTGTTGGAATTGATTATCAATATTCTTTAGATGGATTAGCTTATCAATCAAGTGTAAATTTCTCTGGATTAACTGTTGGATCTCATAATATTGTTGCAAATCAAATTTCTTCAAATTGTTTTTCTAATGCGGTTGTGTTTTCTATCTCTTCTAGTTCTAATGATGTTGTAACAACTAATCCTTTACCATTACAATACTGCGATCCAGACAATGATGGTAATGGAATATTCGATTTAACACAAGTGATACCAACAATAACTGGAGGTAATCCTTACATTGTTAGTTTTCATGAAACTATAATTGATGCACAGAATAATGCAACTTTAATTCCTAACCCATTAAATTACCCAACTATCGCTGCCTCACCAATAACCATCTACGTAAGAGTAGCATCAACTACGACAACCTGTTTCAATATAGTAGAGTTACAATTAATAGTAAATCCAACACCAGAGGCGTTAACACC
>NZ_JAYVFH010000031.1:0-2532 GCF_043773265.1 Flavobacterium sp.
ATTAACCAAGTTGACATTTTGGAAGAAATATTTACAGCCGGAACCATTTTAGAACGCATTGTCAACCATTGATAAGCTTGAGCATGTTGCACAGCATGACCACATTCGTGAGCAGCAACCGCAGCAGCAGCAGCATTTCTTTGATTATAGACACCTTCACTAAGGTTAACTGTTTTATTGGTTGGATCGTAATGATCTGTCAATTGTCCTGGAGTAGAAATTACTTTTACATCTCTAATTCCATTATCTGCAAGCATTTTTTCAGCAATTTCTGCACCAGACATTCCGTTTCGTAAACTAACTTTTGAGTATTGAGCAAATTTACTTTTTAGTCGTGAACTTACCAACCAACTAAATAAAGCGATAACACCAATTATTATAAAATACATAATTTTTAATTTTTTAAAATATAAAGTTACAAAATTAATATCAAATTACACGCCAAAACTTCATTCTGCCAAATTGACTTAAAAACAACTAATTCGCAAATTAATAAAAACAGAATTTTTTAGTTAAATTATCCTACCAAGTTAATAATTTTTCCTGGAACGATTATAATATTTTTAGGAGTAGTTCCTGCTAATTGTGCAATTGTTCTTTCATCATTTAAAATTATTTCTTGAATTTGTTCTTTAGATAAATCAATAGGAAGCTTTATTGTAAATCTCATTTTTCCGTTAAACGAAACTGGATATTCTTTTTCAGATTCTACTAAATACTTTTGTTCAAAAACTGGAAAATCAATTGTGGAAATAGAATCTTTATTTCCTAACTGACTCCATAATTCTTCAGCAATATGCGGAGCATAAGGCGAAATCACAATGGCTAAAGGTTCCAAAATCTTTCGATGATTGCATTTTAATGTTGCCAATTCGTTTACACAAATCATAAACTGAGAAACCGATGTGTTGAACGAGAAATTCTCTATATCTTCTGTAACTTTTTTTATGGTTTTGTGTAACGATTTATACATTTCTGGCGTTGGTTCGTCATTAATTACAATCAAACCATGATCACCAAAATACAAACGCCAAAGTTTTTTTAAGAAACCAGAAACGCCAGTAATTCCTGCAGTATTCCATGGTTTTGCTTGTTCTAGTGGACCAAGAAACATTTCATACAATCGCAAAGTATCTGCGCCATAATCATTACAAATATCATCTGGGTTGACTACATTGTATTTTGATTTTGACATTTTTTCTACTTCACGAGTAGTTACATATTCTCCATTTTTATCTAAGATAAAATCAGAATTTTTTACAAAATTGAAAAGAGGATCCATCTTAATGGATTCAATATCCAAAACGTCACTTGTTCCTTTCAAATGATTTAAACTAATTCTAAAAGGCGTGAAAGTTCCGCTAAATTCTTCTCCAACATATCTTACTTTTATACCTTGCAATTTGTATACTTCAATTATATCATTGACTATTTTCTGAGTAATAGAATCTAATTCTCCTTTTAGCCCTTTTTCATATGATTCTTTTGGAATAACATATTTTTTATTTACAATTCCAGCTTGCGCTGCTTTAGGAACATCATTGACATTTTCAAATGACAAACCTGGTCCAAATCCATAACCAAATGCACTCATTCCCAAAATCATTCCTTGATTAATCAATTTCTTGAATGGTTCTTCTGTTGGTGCAAAACCTTTGTCTTTTAAAAATTTGTTCCAAAAACGAGAATATAATAAATGTCCGGTTGCATGTTCACATCCGCCAATGTATAAATCTACGTTTTCCCAATATTTTAGTGCTTCTTGACTAGCAATTTCGTTTTCATTGTGTGCATCCATATAACGCATCCAATACCAAGAACTTCCTGCCCAACCTGGCATTGTGTTTAATTCTAAAGGAAAAATAGTTTCATTATCAATCAACTTATTACTTACAACTGAACACTGAACACTATCCCAAGCCCAAGTTGTTGCGTTTCCTAGTGGTGGTTGTCCGTCTTCGGTTGGTAAATATTTTTCTACTTCAGGTAAAATAATTGGTAAATATTTGGCATCAATCATTTGAGGTAATCCATTTACATAATACACCGGAAATGGTTCACCCCAATATCGTTGACGAGAAAAAACAGCATCGCGCAAACGATAATTTATTTTTCCTTTTCCTTGATTTATTTTTTCTAATTCCTCAATGACTTTTTTGGTTCCGGTTTTATAATCCAATCCGTTTAGGAAATCAGAATTCACCAATTCAAAACCACTTTTTTCGGCAAAAGCAGCTTCTGAAATATCTTGATTGAAAATATTTATAATTTCAGGCATTCCGTTTTGACCTTTAAAAAAATTTGCAAACGCATAATCTCTTTCATCTCCACAAGGAACAGCCATTACAGCTCCGGTTCCATATCCAGCCAAAACGTAATCGCCTATCCATACCGGAATTGGTTCTTTGGTAAATGGATGTTCAGCATAAGCACCAGTAAAAACTCCAGAAATAGTTTTTACATCTGCCATTCTTTCGCGTTCTGAACGTTTTGCTGTAGCTTCAACATAAGCATTAACAGTAGTTTTTTGTT
>NZ_JAYVFH010000032.1:0-8112 GCF_043773265.1 Flavobacterium sp.
CTGCACTATCTAAACCAAGCTCCATATCTTTTAAAATTACACTTGCATTTTCTGACCTAGGATTATCACTGGTTAAAATAATTTTATCACTTAGTGCACCTGCAATGCTCGCCATAATTGGGCGTTTTGTTTTATCTCTATCGCCACCACAACCAACTATTGTAATTAGTTGTTCGTTTTTAGTTCGAATGTCGTTGATTGTTTTTAAGACATTTTCTAAAGCATCTGGTGTGTGAGCATAATCAACAATTGCTGTAATTTTTTTGTCAGAAACTATAAATTGAAATCTACCTGATACACTTTCTAATTCAGAAAGTAATCGCATTGCTTCAAATTTTTCAATTCCTAATTCTACTGCAGTTCCAAAAATTGCTAATAAATTATAGGCATTGAATGTTCCAATGAGTTTAACCCAAACTTCATTATCATTAATTTTTAATAGCAAACCTGATAATTGATTTTCTAATATTTGTGCTTTATAATCTGAATAAGATTTAAGAGCATAAGTCAATTTTCTTGCAGCTGTGTTTTGTATCATCACCAAACCGTTTTTATCATCGATGTTGGTTAATGCAAAAGCTGTTTTGGGTAAATGATCAAAAAATAATTTTTTTACATCGCGATATTCAGCAAATGTTGGGTGATAATCTAAATGGTCGTGAGATAAATTGGTAAAAACGCCACCTTCAAAAAGTAAGCCATCAGTACGTTTTTGATGAATTCCATGAGAACTTACTTCCATAAAACAATATTCACAACCGTTTTCAATCATTTGATTTAAATAATAATTGATAGTTAATGAATCTGGAGTTGTATGTGTTGCATTGTATTCGATTTCATCAACTAAAATTTTTACTGTAGAAAGTAATCCAACTTTATATCCTGCTTTTTTGAACAATTGATATAATAGTGATGCAACTGTGGTTTTACCGTTGGTACCAGTAATTCCAACTAATTTTAGTTTTGAAGAAGGACTATTATAAAAATTAGTAGCCATAAAAGCCAATGCCGAATTGGTGTCTTTAACTTGAATATATGTTATTCCAGTAACAATTAATTCTGGAAATGTATCGCAAATAATAACAACCGCACCAAGATTTATTGCTTTTTCAATAAAATCATGACCATTAGAAATTGTACCTCTAATAGCAACAAAAACATCATTAACTTGAACTTTTCTAGAATCGAATTCTATTTTGTTCACGTCAATTTCTGTTGAACCTTTTACAGCTTCAATAGCAACTTTATATAATATGTCTTTTAAAATAATATTCATTTGTTTCCTTTTTTCTCTTCTACTTTGTAGAGATTGGGTAATGCTATGATAATTCTAATGTTATTGTTGAATTCTTAATTATTGGCTCACCGGCTTGAACAGATTGTTTTTTTACTTTTCCTATTCCTTTTACTTTAACTTTTATTCCAAGATTTCCTAAAAGAGCTACAGCATCCATGCCTGACATTCCTTTTAGATTTGGAATTTTATTGTTTATATTTTGGGCTTTATCAAAATATTCTTGGTATTTGTTTTCTTGTTTTGCAATTTTTTTATCTAAATCTTTTATTTCATTTGTTGATGGTGCATCGGTAAAAATCTTTTGGGCAATTCTTTTAAAAACTGGTCCAGCAACATCAGCACCATAATAATTATTCATTGATGTATTTGGTTTGTGAACGACTACTATACAAGAATATTTTGGGTGTTGGGCTGGAAAAAAACCAACAAAGGATGAAATATAATGTTTATCATTTCCGCCATTTTTTCCATAATTGGCTTGTGCCGTTCCTGTTTTTCCTGCCATAGAGAAATCTTTAGAATACAACTTTGAACCTGTTCCTCTTTTTACTACATTTTCTAGAAGAACTTTTAGTTTTTTAACAGTTTCATCAGAACAAATTTTTGGATTGATGATTTGTTTTTCATATTTTTTTATGGCTTTATTCCATTCTTTGATTTCTGAAACGAATTGAGGTTTTACCATTTCACCATTGTTTGCAACAGCATTGTATAAGGTTAATGTTTGCATTGGTGTTACTAAAACTCCATATCCAAAAGCCATCCATGGTAGTGAAATTGCACTCCAATCTTTATCTGTGGTTTGTGGTATTCTTGGAATTCCTTCTCCTTGAAATGGCAAACCGAGTGGTTTGTTTAATCCCATTCTATCAATTCTATCTACAAATTCTTGTGGGTTATTTTTATAATTTTCATAAACTGCTTGTACCAAAATAGTATTTGAAGAAACTTCAAAACCTCTACCAACTGATATTTTTCCGTAACCTCCATCATGAGAATCGCGAACTTTTTTTCCTCTATAAGTTACAACTCCACCATTAGAATCATAAATTTTAGTTGTGTCAATTTTATTATCATCCAAAAGCGCAATCATATCTACCAGCTTAAAAGTTGAACCAGGTTCGTGAGATTCGGCTACTGCATAATTAATTGTTTCATAATAGTTACCCGATTTTTCATCTCTTCCCAGATTAGAAATTGCTTTTACTTGACCTGTTTTGGTTTCCATAACAACAACACAACCATGCTCAGCACCATATTCTTGAAGTTGTTTTAAAAGTGCGTGATGAGCAATGTCTTGAATGTAAACATCGATTGTAGAAATCACGTCGTAACCATCTTGAGGATCAACCTCGTTTATATCTCTAATTGGTTTCCATTGCCCTTTTGCAATTTTTTGTTTTAGAATTTTTCCATCTTTACCATTTAAATATTTTCCAAAAGCGCCTTCAATTCCAACTCTTTTTAACATTCCATCTTGGTCAATTCTATCATAACCAATAGTTCTTTCGGCAATTATTCCAATTGGATGTTCGCGAACTGTTTTTTGTTCAACTATAATTCCACCTTTGTTAGCGCCTTTTTCGAACAATGGAAAAGCTTTTATTTTAGCATATTCTGTATAACTCAAATCCTCGGCAACCAATGTGTATCTGTTTTTATTGGCTCTAGCGTTTCTAAAAAGCGATTGAAAATAAGAACTTGGCTTTGATAATAAGTTTGATAAATTATCTGATAATGGCTTTACATTTTTTTCAAAATCTTCTGCTTTTGGAGTAACAGCGTCAAATCTTATTGTGTAGTTTGGAATTGATGTTGCAAGTAAACTTCCGTCTGACGAATAAATATTACCTTTATTTGCAGGAATTACAAAAGTTCTAACAGTACGTTCTTTGGCTAATTTTCTATAATAATCACCTTCAACCCACTGAATATTAGTTAGTTTTACAGTAATTGCTATTGCTATTAAAAAAATAACAAAAGCAACTAAATAAATTCGGTAAGAGATTTGTTTATCTTCTACTGCCATAACTTTTTAAAGAAATTTTTTTCTTCGGGTTTTTTAACTTTTATTTTTTGTGGTGGAACTTGTGACGGAAAAATATTTCTAGATTCCATTTTTTGCGACACTGTAGATTCCATTCTTAGTTTCATTAATTCTGAACGTCTATCGACAAATTCTGAACGTAATTCTTTAACTTCGTTAGTTAAATCGGCAATTCTAAAAACTTTTTGTTCAAATCGATGTGTATTTGCAATCATTATTATTGCTAAAAAAATCAAGAAAACAATAAATCGCCAGTTTTTGGTAGCGTCTTCGTTTACAAGAAATCTTGCTTTTAATATATTGTATATTCCACCTTTCATTTAATTAGTATTCAGTGTTCAGTATTCAGTGTTCAGTTATTCCGAAATCTGAAATCTGTAAACTATTTTTTCTCTGCAATTCTTAATTTTGCGCTTCTTGCTCGGTTGTTGATTTTTATTTCTTCTTCTGTTGGAACAATTAGTTTTCCAATTAACTTGAATGGAACCGAGAAATTTCCGAAGAAATCTTTTACTGGCTCACCTTCAAACAATCCGTTTTTTAGAAATCTTTTTACTAATCTATCTTCTAATGAATGATATGAAATAACGCTTAATCTTCCTTCGGGTTTTAAAACATCTAAAGATTGTTCTAGAAATTCTTTCAAAACATCCATTTCTTGATTTACTTCAATTCGAACAGCTTGATAGATTTGTGCTAAAATTTTATTTTTAAATTGTTCTGGCAAAAAACGTTGCAAAATCAATTTCAATTCATCTGTTGTTTCAATAGCTTTAATTTCTCGAGCTTCAATGATTGTTCTTGCCAAAGCTGGAGCAATTTTTAATTCGCCATAATCTAGAAACACTCTTTTTAAATTTATATCATCATATTCATTGATGACTTTGAAAGCGTCTAAATCGTTTTTTTTACTCATTCTCATGTCTAAATCGGCATCAAATCGAGTAGAAAATCCTCTTTCTGGAACATCAAACTGATGAGAAGAAACTCCCAAATCAGCAAGAATTCCATCAACTTGTTTAATTCCGTGAAACCTTAAAAACCTTTTTATGTATCTAAAATTTTCTTTAATCAAAGTAAATCTTTCGTCTTGCAAGGCATTTTCCCACGCATCTTCATCTTGATCAAAAGCAAATAATTTTCCGTTTGCACCAAGACGATTTAATATTTCTTTAGAATGTCCGCCACCGCCAAAAGTTACATCAACATAAATTCCATCTTGTTTTATATTTAGACCATCAACTGTTTCTTTTAGTAAAACCGGATTATGATATTCCATTGTCATCATCATTTACATTTCCCATTACATCTTCGGCCAAATCAGCGAAGTCAACTATAGAATCATCTATAGCTTTTTCGTACAACTCTTTATCCCAAATTTCAATAATATTTACAGCAGACGACAATACGATGTCTTTAGAAATTTTAGCAAAACTTGTTAAATCTTTTGGCACAAGCAATCTGCCTAGGTTGTCAATTTCAACCACTTTTACTCCAGCTGTAAAACGACGAATAAAGTCATTGTTTTTCTTTACAAATCGGTTGAGTTTATTGATTTTTTGCATCATTAAATTCCATTCACTCATTGGATACAACTCTAAGCATGGCTGAAAAACAGAACGTTTCAAGACAAATCCATCTTGAAGCGAAGCTGCAAGTTGCTTTTTAAAAGGTGCTGGCAAAAGCAACCTTCCTTTGGCATCAACTTTACATTCGTATGTTCCTATTATTGAGTTCAAAAAAACTTGTTTATTAAATGATTGGAGCAAAAATATAAAAATAATTACCACATTTTACCACAAAATACCACTTTGTTAATAAGTTTTACCACTTTTAGCATATTCTGAATAGCTTTTTATTTGAAGTAACAAATCAATTAATTAACAAATCCTTATGAAATATTAGGTTTAGGGATTTTTATTGAGTTGAGTTATGAGAATTAATGGTGTAGGATTTTATAGCTTATTTTAAAAAATGTGTAGTTAAAATGTTGATAATTATAAATATAAACAGTCTTAAATCTGGCATTAAAAAATTGTCAATTTTCTCTAAATAATTCAATTATTACTATGATTTTATAGATAAAAAGTTATATTTGTAACAATTGAAAATGAGCCACAGAATATGGATTTGAAAACTATAAAAGACGGAAAATACAACTATATTGAAGTTGGAGAAGGAACACCAATTCTAATTCTACATGGATTAATGGGCGGATTGAGTAACTTTGAAGGAGTAGCAAATTATTTTTCTCAAAAAGGACATAAAGTTATTATTCCCGAATTGCCATTATATAGCCAAAATATTTTAAAAACTAATGTAAAAGCTTTTGCAAAATATGTTAAAGATTTTATTACTTATAAAGGTTTTGACAGAGTAATATTATTAGGAAATTCTCTTGGCGGACACATTGCATTATATCATACTAAAATGTATCCCGAAAAAGTTGCTGGACTTGTAATTACCGGTAGTTCTGGTCTTTATGAAAGCGCAATGGGTGATAGTTACCCAAAAAGAGGTGATTATGAATACATAAAAAAGAAAGCCGAAGCTGTATTTTATGACCCAAAAACTGCTTCTAAAGAAATGGTTGATGAAGTTTTTAGTGTTGTAAATGACAGAATAAAAGTCATTAAAACTTTGACTATTGCAAAAAGTGCTATTCGTCATAATATGGCTAAAGATTTACCAAAAATGCACGTGAAAACATGTATAATTTGGGGTAAAAATGATGCTGTAACTCCACCAGAAGTTGCCGAAGAATTTCATAAACTAATGCCAAATTCTGATTTGTACTGGATTGATAAATGTGGTCATGCTGCTATGATGGAACATCCAGATGAGTTCAATAGATTGTTGGATATTTGGTTAGAGAAAGAGCATTTATAGATTACTTAAAATACAAATTATAATAAAATAAAGAGATTGCTTTTTGCCTCGCAATGACAAAATGAAAATTAATACCGCCGAATTTATTATTAGCAATTCAGACGTTACAAAATGTCCGACAGAACGTTTGCCAGAATATGCATTTATTGGTCGTTCCAATGTTGGAAAATCGTCTTTAATAAATATGATTACCAATCATAAAAATTTGGCAAAAACATCTGGAAAACCAGGAAAAACACAACTTATAAATCACTTTAAAATAAATTCTAATTGGTTTTTGGTCGATTTACCAGGTTATGGATATGCAAGAGTTTCTAAAAAAACTAAAGAGGTTTTTCAAGAATTTATAACTGATTATTTTGAAAGCAGAGAACAACTAGTATGTGCTTTTGTTTTAATTGATATTCGCCTTGAAGCACAAAAAATTGATTTAGAATTTATAGAATATCTTGGAGAAACCGAAGTGCCTTTTTGTATTGTATTTACCAAAGCCGACAAAATTAGCAAAGCTAAAATTAATGCTCATGTTGCTGCTTACAGAAAACAATTGTTAGCCAATAACTGGGAAGAAATGCCACAACATTTTGTAACTTCGGCTACAGAAGGCACAGGAAAAGATATACTTTTAAATTATATTGAAGAAGTGAATGTTGAAGTTTATAAAGATTTGAATGAATTTTAAGTTATGAAGAAAATATTGCTAATATTAGTGTTATTAATTGGGTTTTGTTCATGTGAATCAGCGCATTATACAATTCAAAACAACAATATTGAATCAAATATAGACTTTAGAAATGGAAAATGGCTATTAAATGAAATTGATGCGCCAAATGGAGTAAAAAGCATTATTGCTAATCAAGCAAATGAAAAGTTTAAAGATTTAATTGGCAATAATTATTATTATAAGTTAACAGCGAATGATGTTTTACTCCAAAACAAAAAGACACCTTTAAACCCAGATATTTCAGTTTTGAAGGAATTAAAAAAAGGTTTATTAGATTATGATTTCTTCATAAATATTAAGGTAGAAATAAAGAGAGACGATTTAGATGGAATTAAGATTGTTGTTAACGATAAATATAAAAAATTTCAAAAAAAAATATCTTATGCAACAATTGAAGTATATGAATTTAAAAAAATTAGAAATTATATATTCAAAAAACGCCATAGGAATACTAGATATCGCTAACAATAAAGATGATTTTTTCTTTATAAAATCAAACGATAAGATGATGTTGAAATCATTTAATAAAATACTGAGGAATATTGAAAATAATTCCTTGAAAAAATAATTATTTACTTTTCAATTCATTTCTTAAAAAATGGATTTCCTCCTTTAAATTTTTTATTTGTTCGTGATATGATTTTCTTTCATTATCAAATGTTTCAGAAATCACTTTTTGAACGTTGAAGAAACCTTTTGCATTTTCATTAAATGTATTATTAAAAACTTGACTTTCATCAAAAGACATTAATTCATTAACATCTATTTCAAAAATTTTAGCTAATTCTTGAATTCTTTCAAGATTAATTTTTGTCTTATTATTTTCAATGTCTGAATAAGCAGTTTGAGAAATTTTCATTATCTCGGACATGTATTCTTGAGAATAACCTTTAATAACTCTTATTTTTCTAATCTTCTCTCCAATCATTTTAAATAAAATTAATTTATTCAAATGTATTAAAATAAATTATAAGAAAAAAACATACTTTATAAGTAAATCAAATAATCACGAATTAACTACTTGTGTAATTTTAAGAAAAATACTACTCCTATCAAAAAAAAGAGGTTGATAAGCCCAACGTCGATATGTAAAAACGAAAACGACATTAAAAAACAATCTATTCTAAAAAATAAAAACCAAAACTTATATATTAT
>NZ_JAYVFH010000033.1:0-3971 GCF_043773265.1 Flavobacterium sp.
TGCCGTCAAAATAAATTAGTTGGAAGTTGGAAGTTGGAAGTTGGGAGTTTTGCAAATAGCTCTTAAATTCAGTATTTACACATTCAACATTATTGATATTGTATTTTTGCAATTGATATTGACATTGAAAAGATTTATTTCTTTTTAGATGCTTTTTTCAAATCATCGCCACCAGGCAAATTCATTTTATCTGTCAATACAGAAAGTTCATCAATATCAAAGTTTCCTGTTAACGACATTAATACCGTTTCTTCTTTTCCAGAACCTTCAATAAACATTAAAAGCTCTTTTATTTGTGTATCTGTCGATCCGCTTTTTACATAAATTTTTATGTTTTTACCTTTTTCATTAATTCGCATTAACTCTTCAAGACCAGCAGTTTTAATAAATTTTTCGGCAACAGCTTTCATCTCGTCGCTTTTTTTATCGCTTTGCGTAACAAATACTTTTAGGTTATCAAGCTTTTTAATTAATGCTAAATATTGTTGTGTTTCTTTATCTTTAGTATCAACTTTACTCATTAAAGTAAACATTTTTTTGTTTACAATAATGGTGGTAATGTCATCTTGATTATCGAATTTATCGAAAACAGATTGTGCAAAAAACGTATTAGAAACTAATACTAAAACTACTATTAAAATTATTTTTCTCATTTTTTCTATTTTTTAATTTAATCTGAATTTAATCTGAATTTATTTCAGATTGTGTTGATTTAATCTGAATTTATTTCAGATTCTGTTGATTTAATCTGAATTTATTTCAGATTCTTTGTTTTATTTTTTAAAAATTCTATTCTTTGATGTTTCATATTCTGTAATATAATTCACGCTTTCAATTCCAGTATTTACGTGTTTAGACAATAATGCCAATGCTTTTTGAGTTTCCTTTAAAGCTACTTCTGGATTTTCATAAGTTCCATATTCTGATGGAATCTTAGCTTGTTCGTTATTAGTATACATAAACATTCCAACACCTAGAAAAACAGTTACACTTGCTGCAATTGCTAACCATGTTGCTTTTTTAAGCGTTTTAGTTTCTAGTGGTAACGTTGCTTTAAATTGTTCCTTTTTTTCTTTTTCAAAATACCCAAAAACAATTTGATATTGCTGTAAATGCTGCGCAACATTTGATGAAGAAAAATATACTTTAAGTTCCTTTTCTTCGGCAATACTTGTTTGTGCTTCAAAGTATTTTTCTACTAATTGTTCTATTCTATCTAATGCCATAATTATGCGTTTTAGTCAAATATTCTCTTATCGTTTTTCGTGCTCTAGAAAGTGCTACTCGAATTGCAGTTTCATTCATATCCAATATTTTTGCAATTTCTTCAAATTCATATTGCTCAATATCTCTCATTTGTATAATTAATTTTTGCTGTTCTGGCAATTCATTAATTACTTTTTCTACCCAATTTAAACTGTCTTTGTCTTCTAGTTTTTGTTGTAAACTAGCTTCTCTATCAGTATAATTAGTATGAACAATTGTCATATTACTTGCTCGTTTCGACTTTAATTGATCCAAACAATAATTTTTAGTCATTGTCATTGCAAGTGCTTCTACACTTTTATATTCGTCTAAACCTTCGTTTTTTGTCCACAATTTTACAAGAACTTCTTGCGTTGCATCTTGAGCTTCTTCTGTACTAACGAGCAATCTTTTTGCCAACCGAAAGAGCTTGTCTTTAAACGGATTGATTAGTAGTATAAACTCGTTTTGATTCATTTTTTTGGGTTGATTTGATTGATTTGATTCGTGCTTATATAGTAAAGACGAAGCACATTTATTTTTGTTACAAGAAAAAATTATTTTTTTACAATTTTCACTAAATTTGAATAAAATTCTAATAAAAAATGAAATTTAAAATTTCAATACTAGCACTTTTTATCTTTTTTACAACTACCAATTGCGATACTAAAGACGATTTATACGTTCCAGAATCGTTGCAAATTAATGATTTTGTTTGGAAAGGAATGAATCTTTATTATTTATGGCAAAATGAGGTTACAAATTTGCAAGACGAACGATTTGCAAATCAAGACGATTTAAATAATTTTTTAACCAATTATTCCAATCCAAAAGACTTATTTAATTCGCTTAGAGTTGATAATTCTATTGATAGATTTAGTGTGATTTTTGATAATTATGAAACTTTAGAAGGAATACTTTCTGGAACTACTTTAAATAATGGTGTAGATTTTGGATTAAAATTTAAAGCCGGAAGTACAACAGATTTATTTGGTTGGGTTAGATACATTATTCCAAATAGTGATGCTGCTACTAAAAATATTTCTCGCGGAACTATTTTTTATGCCATAAATGGAACATCGTTAACCATTTCTAATTACCAAGAATTACTAAAAAATGTAACACAAACTTTAAATCTTGCCGATTACGATAACGGAAACATATCTCCAAACGGACAATCGGTAACCGTTACCAAAACCAATTTATCTGAAAATCCAGTTTTAATTTCAAATGTTATAAATCAAGGCAATAAAAAAATAGGATATTTAGTTTACAACGGATTTTTTCCAAATTACGAATCGCAATTAAATACTGCTTTTGCAAATTTAAAATCGCAACAAATTACCGATTTAGTTTTAGATTTACGTTATAATTCTGGTGGATCAATTTCAACTGCAACTCGATTGGCAAGTATGATAACTGGTCAATTTACCAATCAAGTGTTTGCAAGAGAAGTTTGGAATGCTAAACTGCAAGCTTATTGGAATGCAACCAATCCAAATCAATTGATAGATAATTTTACAGACAAACTAGCAAATGGAAGCGCAATTGCAAGTTTAAATTTGACTAAAATTTATGTTTTAACTTCCAAAAGTACAGCATCGGCAAGCGAATTAGTAATAAACGGATTGAAACCTTATATTAATGTAATTCAAATTGGCGATGTAACAACTGGTAAAAATGTAGGTTCAATAACATTATACGATTCTCCAAATTTTGGAAAAGCCAACAGAAGTTCTAAACACAAATATGCAATGCAACCAATTGTATTAAAAACAGTTAACAATGCAGGATTTGGCGATTATCAAAACGGATTACAACCTAATTTTCTATTAACAGAAAATCTATCAAATTTGGGAATTTTAGGAAATACCGACGAACCATTATTGAATGTTGCATTGAATCAAATAATGGCTAGTGGAAAAGTTATACCGCAATCAACATCAATTAATTTAACTGATTTTGATGATGTTGATTTTTTGGAATTTGGAATGTATAGTGAGGTAAAATAAATTTAAAATCTAATAATTATTTTTAAAGATACACTAAAATAATATAAACCATTAAGGCAGTAAGAAAATTAAGTTAAATCTCTTATAAAGACCAAAACTCTTAATGAACCTTAATACCTTAATGGTTTTAAATTTAAAAAACTACAAGTTTATATTCAATCCTAATCTAAAATTTCTTCCACGAGTTGAATAGCCAATATTTTCAACAAAATCTTCGTTAAAAATATTTGTTGCAGCTCCAAAAATAGTCAATCTGTTTTTTACCAATTCATATTTAATTAAACCATTAAATAATCGGTAAGAACTTAAATTTACATTGGCTACAGCAAAAGTAGTTCCATCAAAGAAAGCATCTTTTCTTGCATCAACATATTGATAATTAGCATTTAAAAATAACTTTTTACTAGCTTGAAAATCTAGTGAAGCATTTATTTTATGTTTAGGAATTAATCTATCTAAAGCTTCGTCAACTTGCGTAAAAGTATAATTAGTATTCAATTTTACTTTAGAATTTACAGCATAACTCAATTCTGTTTCAACACCTTTTGCTTTGTTAACTCCTTCAATAGTAACATATTGACCAACAAATGTCATATTGTCAAAATAAAAACCGATAGTATTATTTTGTTCTCTATAAAATCCTACTGCGTTAAAATTTAGTTTTTTATCTAATAAATTAACTTCAAAACCTGTTTCAATGGTACTGTTTTTTTC
>NZ_JAYVFH010000034.1:0-9434 GCF_043773265.1 Flavobacterium sp.
AAAAAAATTTGAATTCAATAAAGGTATTCACGGAATTTATGGGTATAGAAATCATGAAGTTGGAGAAACCATAGATTGGTGGTTTGAAAAAATTCATCATGAAGATAGTATTAAAATGTCTGTTAACATTCATAGTTACGTTGAACAAAAAACTGAAAAATGGCAACATTATTATAAATTTCAATGTGCAGATGGTTCATTTAAACATGTTTTTGATAGAGGATTTCTAGTAATGGATGAAAATAAAAATGTTACCAGAATAATCGGCGCTATGCAAGATATTACAAAACTAAAAGAAGAAGAAGAAAGATTAAAATTATTAGAAACTGTTATAACACAATCTAAAGATTCTGTAATAATTACTGAATCTACAGAAAATACAAATGCAATTCCAAAAATCCTTTTTGTAAATCCAGCATTTACAAAAATTACTGGTTTCAAAGCCAAAGAAATAGTAGGCAAAACTGCAAATGTTTTCATGAACAAAAACTCAATTAAAAATGATTTTAAAAAATTAATTCAATCCTTAAAGAAAAAAGAAGAGTTTTGTTTTGAAGCGTTAAATCTTAATAAAAACAAAGAAGAATATTGGGCTAATGTAACAATGATTCCAATAAAAAACGAAAACAATCAACAATCACATTGGATATCAATTCAAAGAGATATTTCAGTTGAAAAAGAAAAAGAAAAAGAACGTGAACAACTAATTAATGAATTAACACAAAACAATAAAGATTTAAAACAATTTTCATATATAACATCTCATAATTTAAGAGCACCACTATCAAATTTAACTGGATTATTAAACCTAATAGAGGATATTCCTATTGAAAACGAAGAATTAAAAGAAATTATATATGGCTTTTCAAAATCTACTGGACTATTAAATGAAACAATTAATGATTTAGTAAAAGTTATTATTATAAAAGATAGTCCATCTATAGATAAAGAGAATGTTACAATAAAAGATGTTTTTGAAAATGTTTTCAATCAATTAAGTTTTTTAATAAGTTTAAAAAAACCATTAATAAAAATGGATTTTGAAAAAGCTGAAACTGTCTTCATTAATAAATCCTATTTTGAAAGTATCTTATTAAATTTAATGACTAATTCTTTAAAATATAAAGATGATATTCGAAAATTAAAGATAACAGTTTCCTCAAAAACTATTGCTAATACTACAGTCATTAACTTTAAAGATAATGGAGTTGGTATAGATTTAGTCAGAAACAAAGATAAAATTTTTGGATTATATCAAAGGTTTCATGATTATGCTGACAGCAAAGGTCTAGGTCTTTATTTAGTAAAATCTCAAGTTGAATCAATGGGTGGAACTATTAGTGTAGAAAGCGAGGTAGGAGTTGGAACAAGTTTTAAAATTACATTTAAAAACAATTAATAATGTTGGATAAAATTTTATGTATAGACGATGATCCAATAACATTAATGTTATGCAAAAAAGTAATATCTAAAACTGAATTTTCTAAAGAAATTGATACTGCTCGCAATGGTGAAGAAGCTCTTAAATACTTTGACAATCTTAAAATAGAAATAGAAAAAAATCAAAACACACTATTTCCTCAACTAATATTTTTAGATTTAAATATGCCGGTCATGAATGGATGGGAATTTTTGGACGAATTTTCTAATAATGGATATATCAAAAGTTTTGCTAATACCAAAGTAATAGTATTGTCCTCGACTATTGATCCAAGTGATGTTGACAAATCAAAATTATATCCAATGGTAATAAACTTTTTGTCAAAACCAATTACAAAAGAAATGTTACAATCAATTATAGAAATATAAAATAAAAAAAGGTACGCAAATGCGTACCTTTTTTTATTTTATAGATATGTAAATTACAAACTCGAAACGTGTTTAGTTAATTTAGATTTTAAATTTGAAGCTTTATTATCATGAATAATATTTTTCTTAGCTAATTTATCAATCATTGATATTACACCAGCAAGCTTTGATGACGCGTCAGATTTATCAACAGCTAATCTAAGTGCCTTAATAGCATTACGAGTAGTTTTGTGCTGATATCTGTTTAAGACTCTTCTTTTTTCGTTACTTCTAATTCTTTTTAAAGCTGACTTGTGATTTGCCATTTTTTCTTAATATTATTTTATAAAAATTTGTAGCCCGTAGGGGAATCGAACCCCTCTTACATGGATGAAAACCATGCGTCCTAACCGATAGACGAACGGGCCAACTTCTTGATTGCGGATGCAAAAATACAACTATTTTTTATTCACACAATACTTCAATGATATTTTTTTTCTTTTTTTTTAATATGCTTTCGCAAACAACACTCTACCAGTAGATTTAGCCCCAGTAAAAAAACATTTACCCTCTTCAACTTCTCTATCTAGAGGTATACATCTAATAGTTGCCTTGGTTAATTCCTTTATTTTTTCTTCTGTTTTTGAAGTTCCATCCCAATGTGCAGATAAAAATCCTCCTTTATTTTCTAAGATTTCCTTAAATTCATCAAATGAATTTACTTCAGTTATATGAGAAGTTCTAAAATCTAGAGCTTTTTGAAATAAATCTATTTGAATTTTTTCTAGCAAATCACTTATATAATTTACAATTCCATTTTTAGAAAGCACTTCTTTGGTTAAAGTATCTCTTCTGGCTACTTCAAAAGTATTGTTTTCAATGTCTTTTGGACCAACTGCAATTCTTACTGGAACACCTTTTAATTCCCATTCAGCAAATTTAAAACCTGGCTTTTGAGTAGTTCTATTATCATATTTAACCGATATATTAAGTTTTTTGAACTGACTAACTAAATCATTTGCTACTTCAGAAATCAAATTAAATTCATCATCTGTTTTAAATATCGGAACAATAACAACTTGTATTGGAGCCAAATTAGGTGGTAAAACAAGTCCGTTGTCGTCTGAATGAGTCATTACTAAAGCACCCATTAATCTTGTTGAAACTCCCCAAGATGTTCCCCATACAAAATCTTGTTTACCTTCTTGATTTGCAAATTTCACATCAAATGCTTTAGCAAAATTTTGTCCTAAAAAATGTGAAGTTCCAGCTTGCAATGCCTTTCCATCCTGCATTAATGCCTCAATACAATAAGTTTCTTCTGCTCCAGCAAAACGTTCTGATTCTGTTTTTATTCCTTTTATTACTGGAATAGCCATAAATTTTTGAACAAATTCTGCATAAACATTCATCATTTTTTCAGATTCTTCTATAGCTTCATCTTTTGTTGCATGAGCAGTGTGTCCTTCTTGCCAAAGAAATTCTGCAGTTCTCAAAAACAAACGAGTTCTCATTTCCCATCGCACAACATTTGCCCATTGGTTTATTAACAATGGTAAATCTCTATATGATTGAATCCATCCTTTATATGTTGACCAAATTATTGCTTCACTTGTTGGACGAACTATCAATTCTTCTTCCAACTTAGCATTTGGATCAACCATTAATTTTCCTGGTTTATCTGGATCATTTTTTAATCTATAATGCGTTACAATAGCACATTCTTTTGCAAAACCTTCAGCATTTTTCTCTTCTGCTTCAAACATACTCTTAGGTACAAATAAAGGAAAATAGGCATTACTATGACCAGTTTCTTTAAACATTCTATCTAATTCTGCTTGCATTTTTTCCCAAATTGCATAGCCATATGGCTTGATTACCATGCATCCTCTAACGCCTGAGTTTTCGGCTAAATCTGCTTTAACCACTAGTTCGTTATACCACTTTGAATAGTCTTCTTCTCTTTTTGTTAAGTTCTTGCTCATAATGAATAGTTTGGCATAAAAATTGTTTTATTAATTTTAACTAAATAGTTCGGCAAAACTAACTATTTTTGTAGTGAACAACAATAAAAATGCTATAGATATGAAAACAAATTATTTTACTTCAAAAAAAATATCCATTTATTCACTATTTGGATTAATTGCAATGGCAATAACTTCGTGTGGTTCATCCCAAAACAAATCTTATTATGATAACGATGGGATATATGGTAATGACAATAAAAAGGTTGTCCAAAAAGACAATTCTAATAGTGCTTATTACAAAGACTATTTTAGTACTTTGAATAAAGAAAATCAAGAAGTATTTACTAATGTAGAGAATTATTCTTCAAACAATAATGATACAATTGTTGTTGTTGAAAATAAATCAAGTGATTCATCTAATTATTCTAGTTGGGGTTCTAACGGAAATGACAATGTAACTATTAATGTTTATGATAGCGGTTATGGTTACGGAAATTGGAATAACTATTGGTATGGAAATAATTGGGGTTGGAATAGTTGGTATGGTCCAAGTTGGGGATACAATAGCTGGTATGGTCCAAGTTGGGGTTGGGGTTATAATAATTGGTATGGAAATTATTGGGGTTATAACAATTGGTGTGGAAATAGCTGGTACGGAAACAACTACGCTTATTCATATGGAAGAAGAGATTCAAGAGCCAATTCTAATATTTATAACAATTATTATGTAGGAAGAAGCAACAACAACTCTATAAGAAATAATAGTATTAGAGATTACAACAGCGCATCTACACCAAGAAATTATAATAACAATAATAGTCCAAGAACTAATAGTGTTAGAAATCCTAATGTTAGAGATTATAATACTACTTCTACACCTAGACCTAATGGTACTGTTTCTCCAAGACCAAGTTCATCTTCTCCAAGAAATACTACATCATCTCCGAGAACAGTTACTACTCCAAGATCAGAATCAACTCCAAGAACAGTAACAACACCAAGAACTCAAACAAGTACACCTAGATCTTATTCGCCGAGTAACAATGGTGGAAGCTCAAGTGGCGGAAGTTCATCTGGTGGTGGTCGTTCATCTGGTGGCGGAAGAAGATAAATATTATTGTTATAAAAATAAAAAATGAAAAGAATTCTAATAGTTTTAATAAGTTTTATTGGGCTTTCATCTGTAAAATCTCAGAATATAGATGATGCTATGCTTTATGCACAAGATAACATTAATGGAACTGCTCGTTTTAGAGCAATGAGTGGTGCATTTGGGGCTTTGGGTGGTGATTTTTCATCATTAAATATAAATCCTGCTGGTTCTGTTGTTTTTTCAAACAATCAAATTGGATTTACTTTAGGTAATTTTAATATTAAAAATGATTCTGATTATTTTGGTGATAAAAAATCTGAAAATAATAATACATTCGATATTAATCAATTGGGTGGAGTTTATGTTTTTGAAAACGAAGACAAAAAAAGTGATTGGAAAAAGTTTGCAGTTGCACTAAATTATGATAATCAAAAGAATTTTAATAATTCTATTGCTGTAACTGGTACAAATCCTACTAATTCTGTTGCAAATTATTTTTTGAGTTATGCTAATGGCATTCCTTTAAGTGTAGTAAATGGAAGTGATTTTAGTTATCCCGATTTATTTTATGATGAACAACAAGCATATCTAGGTTATAATGCTTTTATAATTAACGAAGCAGCAGATTATGATAATGTAACCAACAGAAGTTATGTTTCATTAGTGCCAAATGGTGGAAATTATTATCAAGAAAACTCAATTGAAACTACTGGATATAACGGCAAACTAGCTTTTAATGGTTCTGCTCAATACAAAGATAAATTATCTGTTGGTATCAATATAAATGCTCATTTTTCTGATTATAGAAAATCTTCTAGCTTTTTTGAAAGTAATACTAACAATACATCAACTGATTATTTAGTTCGAAGAATACGTTTCAATAATGAATTATATACCTATGGAACTGGATTTTCGTTTCAATTGGGAACGATTTATAAAGCTACAAAAGAGTTACGCTTGGGATTGGCATATGAATCGCCAACTTGGATGCGTTTATTTGATGAGTTAACCCAAAGTGTTTCTGCAGTTAGCGGAAACAGTACTGGCGAATTAACTCCAGATAATGTAAATCCTCAAATAACAATGATTTACGAACCTTATAAATTGCAAACACCTGGAAAATATACAGCAAGTATTGCTTATGTTTTTGCAAAAAAAGGGCTTCTTAGCTTTGATTATGCTTTAAAAGATTACAGTAATACTAAGTTTTTACCAAAAAACGATTATCAAGATCAAAATAATTTAATGTCGAATGTTTTAGATACAACTAATGAATTTCGAATTGGCGCAGAATATAAAATTAAACAAGTGAGTTTACGTGGTGGATATCGTTTTGAACAAAGTCCTTATAAAAACGAAAAAACAATTGGCGATTTAACTGGATATTCTGGAGGAATTGGTTATAATTTTGGAAATACAAAACTAGATTTGGCTTATTCATTTGCAAAACGTGATTATCAACAACAAATGTTTAGTCAAGGATTAACAGATGTTGCAAAAATAAATTCTAAAAATAATTCTATTAGTGTTTCATTACAATTTGAGTTATAAAAAATATTTAAACTATAAATTGAAAACCATTTGTTGTAACGAATGGTTTTTTTATTAAAAAACAATGCAATTTAGACTTAATTGACTCTTTTGAAAGATCTCAGAAAAAGAAAAACATAGAATTATAAAATGTTTCATTTTTAAAAAAATCAAAATTCAAAGAATATCGCGATTGAGTTCTAATTAAATAACGTAATTTTGCACTCCAATTTCCAAATGATTATGAGAACGAAGTCGCTAAAAAAGAATAAAATTAATGTAATAACACTTGGTTGTTCTAAAAACACTTATGACAGTGAGGTTTTGATGGGACAATTAAAAGCTAGCGGAAAAGATGTTGTTCATGAGCAAGAAGGAAATATTGTAGTTATTAATACTTGTGGATTTATTGATAATGCTAAAGCAGAATCTGTAAACACAATTCTAGAATATGCTGATAAAAAAGCTCGTGGAATTGTTGATAAAGTATTTGTAACCGGCTGTTTATCTGAAAGATATAGACCCGATTTAGAAAAAGAAATTCCCAATGTAGATCAATATTTTGGAACTACTGAGTTACCTCAATTACTAAAAGCACTTGGTGCCGATTATAAACATGAATTACTAGGAGAAAGAATTACAACAACTCCTAAAAATTATGCTTACCTAAAAATTGCTGAAGGTTGTGATAGACCATGCAGTTTTTGTGCAATTCCGTTAATGAGAGGAAAACATGTATCGCAAACTATTGAAAAATTGGTTCGTGAAGCCGAAGGTTTGGCAAAAAACGGTGTAAAAGAATTAATTCTTATTGCTCAAGATTTGACCTATTACGGATTGGATATTTATAAAAAACGTAATCTTGCTGAACTGCTAGAAAATCTCGTAAAAGTTGAAGGAATTGAATGGATACGTTTGCATTATGCATTTCCAACTGGTTTTCCAATGGATGTTTTAGAATTGATGAAACGCGAACCAAAGATTTGTAATTATATTGATATTCCGTTACAGCACATTTCAGACAAGATTTTAAAATCGATGAAACGTGGAACAACTAAAGAAAAAACTACAAAATTGTTAAAAGAATTTCGTGAAGCTGTTCCTGGAATGACTATTAGAACTACACTTATCGTAGGTTATCCTGGCGAAACCCAAGAAGATTTTGTAACAATGAGAGATTGGGTTCAAGAAATGAAATTTGAACGTTTAGGATGTTTTACCTATTCTCATGAAGAAAACACTGGTGCATTTGCCTTGGTTGATGATGTTCCTGAAGAAGTTAAAAAAGCTCGTGCTGCCGAAATAATGGATTTGCAATCGCAAATTTCTTGGGATTTAAATCAAGAAAAGATTGGACAAACCTTTAAATGTGTTATTGATAGAAAAGAAGGACAACATTTTATTGGAAGAACAGAATTTGATAGTCCAGATGTAGATAATGAAGTATTGATTGATGCTGCAAAATTTTATGTAAAAACTGGAGATTTCGTTATGGTAAAAATCATTGATGCAACAGAATATGATTTGTATGGCGAGCCAGTTTAGAATTTTTATATATAAAAATAAAAAAACTCCTAATCAATTAAGTTTAGGAGTTTTTCGTTTTTAACCAACCTTTTATTGATGTTTTTTTTATGCTTTTACTACTACAGTTCCTTTAAAAGTTAAAACTTTTGGAGTTTCCTCTGCACTAGTAGTAACAGTTACTGTTTTGGTAAATGAACCAGCAGCAGCAGCATTGTAAGTAGCTTTTACAAAACCTGTTTTTCCTGGAGCAATTGGTTCTTTAGTATAATCTGCAGCAGTACATCCACATGCAGGTTTTACATTTGTAATTATTACAGCTTTATCACTTGTGTTTTTAAATTCAAATTGTATTGCTTTTGGAGTACCTTGTGGAATTTCTCCAACTTCAACTACTTCAGCTTTCCATGCTAATGGTGATGCGATAACAACTTTAGAACTTTCGTTTTTTATATTTGGATTAATAGTAAAAGACATTAATCCTAATGTTAATGCTAGTATTGAAATTTTAATTATTTTCATAAGATTTAATTTTAAAATTATTTTTTAATATTTTAGATACAAGTTTTATATTGCTTTCTAACAATACAAATATAGGGTAGTATAATCTATACAAATGTTAAGCGCATTCAAATGTTTGTTAATGACTTGTTAATCGCAATTTAAACCACATTTTTTAAGTATTTTTGAATTGTTATAAAAATAAAGCAGCATTAAAAACATACTATTTGAAAACAAAAAACCTAAATATTATTATTGTTCTTGGACTAATTGCAACAATTGGAATATTGATAGTCCAATTACTATGGACAAAAGAAGCATTTAATTTAGAAGAAAAAAAGTTTTCTCAAAAAACACATATTGCTTTACTTGAAGTTGTAAAAAAACTTTATCAAGGCACTAATAGTGAACTTCCTGCCGAAAATCCTATTAAGAAAGTTGCCAATGATTATTATATAGTTAATGTAGAAAATGATTTTCAACCAGAAATTTTAGAATACTATTTAAAAACAGAATTTGCAAAGTTTAATATCAATACCGATTTTGAATATGCAATGTATAATTGCCAAAGTGATGAAATGGTTTATGGAAACTATATATCACATTCTGACAAAAAAACAACCAAATCAAGTATCAATTTTCCAAAACATCAAAATCTAGTTTACTATTTTGCTGTAAGATTTCCAAATGAAACTTCTTATTTAATGAGTTCACTTAGATTTTGGTTTGTGTTATCAATTGCATTAATAATAATTCTTTTGGTATATGTTTATTCTATTTACACCATTATTCAACAAAAAAAATACTCTGAATTGCAACGCGATTTTATTAATAATATGACGCATGAATTTAAAACTCCTTTATCATCCATCCTACTCGCTTCTAGTTATTTAAATAAACAAGATGTCATAAAAAGTGATGAAAAGTGGAGGCTGCCTGCCCCTCTTCGGGGTGGCACGTCGCGTGCTCATGGGGACCGGCGATGATGAAGAAGCTCGCCACCGTCCTGTCTCTCGCGCTCACCACCAGCG
>NZ_JAYVFH010000035.1:0-20733 GCF_043773265.1 Flavobacterium sp.
GTTTGTTTTGATTAGAAATTACAAAACCTTCTTGATCAACAGCAGTAATATTTAATACTAAAGAAGTTTTAGCAACTGGATCAAAGTTTCCAGTGTTAATATCTAATGGCAACATACCAAAAGATTGTCCAGCAGGAATAACAACTGTACTAGCAGCATTTACCCAATTAAACTCGTCTCCAACTACAGCTGTAGTTGATGGGTCAACTGAATAAGTAAGTGTAATATCAGAATTGTATGGCGATCCATCACCAGTACCTAAAACGTCGAAAGGAAATTCTTTTCTTACAACTCCTTGGTCAAAAAAGAAAGGCACATTTTGTGTAGTTTTTAAAAAACCTACAACTCTTGGAGTATTACCAAACTGTGCGTCTGGTAAATTACTATCCTCAGAACATGAAATTCCAACAATAGCCAACGTTAATAATGCAATGATTTTTTTCATATTTTTATTTTTTAAGTTTACTTAACATATACTAGATGCAAAAAACATAAAAAGGTTGCGTCAAAATAAAAAAAAAAAAAAAAAAAACCGATTGAAAAATCAATCGGTTTTGGTAATATATTGAATTAATTATTATCCTTTAGTATTACTAATTTTATTATTTACTGGAATAACAACATATACAGTTCTAACAGATAAATTTGATGCTGGTAAAATTTGAGTGTTAATTAATATTCCGTCTGGAGTATATGCTTTAAATGTTAACACTTCATTTTTAGGAACTCCTGCAGATAAAGTACCGTTTGGACCTGTAATTCCTAAATTCATTAAGATATCTCCTGTTGAACCTGCAGCTCTACCAATTGTAATTCTAACACCATTTACTGGAGTACCATCGAAGTTTGTTACTACAACATTTAAAGTTGCAACTACATATGCAGAATCATTGTTCCACCAAGAAAAGTGAGAAACATTACCAACATATTTGTTACCAACTCTTGTAGAAAAACCTTGCTCTTCCCAAAGTCCAGAAGTTTCATTAAAATGCCATAATGGAATTGTAGCTGGAGCAGTATCTAATTGGTTAGCTGCGATTGGTAAAGAAACGTTTGCAGTATGACCTGAAGTTAACTGTAATTTTTGGTTTAAATCACCTCTTAATTCTACATTTATCATTCCGAATGTTTCCATTCCAGAAGTAGTTCCATCTTCTCTAGTTCCAATTAAAGTACCTGGCATTTTGTCAAATACATTTGGATCAGCAGCATCTAAATGATTCATGATAATTTTTACATTACCAGTATAAGTGCTTCCATTTTCAAACATAAATGCACCATCAAATGTTACTTTTACTGTGTTTGGCAAAGTTACTTCTGTAGTTTCACCTGTTGGTATTGTAGCAACAACAGTTTCTGGCAACATCATTATTGTAACGTTATTTACATCATCATGTGTTGAAACTGCTCTTGAACCATTAATATAACCAACTTTTTTTGCAGTTAAGTATGCAAAATGTTCTTTTACCGAAACACTATTTAAAGTAAATTCTCCATTTGTATTTGTTGAAACGTTTTGACCATTCATAGAAATAGTAACGTTTGCAATAGGATTACTATTAACATCAACTATTTTACCTTGAAAATCTCTAGATACAGAATTTCCAAATGTAAATTCGTTTGTAGCAGCTTGTTCTTTATTATCACAATTAGTAAAAGTTAAAGAAACTAAAGCTAATGCTAAAATTAAAAGTTTATTTGTTTTCATATTTTTTATTTTAAAATTTCGATTTATAAGGTTAATTCACATAGCAAAATAACATCGTTAATTAACAATTAAAAAAAAAATTCGTTATAAAACTTTAAAACTCGTTGAAATACACTATTAAAAATAAAATAACCAAAAAACATAAATAATATGACAATTTTTGCTATGAAAAAGTAACAAAATAAAAAAAAATAAATTATTTAAGAAGATTGTTTATTTGATTTTGCTCTAAAATCGTTAAATTAGGTAACAGCTTTTTGAATATCACAACATACTTATCCTCTTTTGCAAATTCTCTTATTTCATCTTTAGCAAATTTTACAAACTGCCATTTATGATGAATTGTTGCATTTATCAAATTGGATAACATTTCTTCATCTTCAGAATTTATTAAAAATATACTTTGAAAAGCATTTTGTCTAACTAAACTGTTATAGTTATCAGATGTGTATGAAACCAATTCATTATAGTTTGTTTTATAATTTAAATCAAGTTTATTAGTGTCATTTTTAAATAAATATAAAGTTAGATAAGTTATTCGCAATTCTTTATCATTATTTCCAATCCAATTTTTAGAAATATCCAAATATCTTGTTTGATCTTCTTTAAAGCTGTTCCATAAATGAATTAAAGCAGTTTTATTTGTATCATATGATTTATCATATAATAAGGTCTCATATTCTTTCTTAAATTCTAAAGGAATATTTTCAATAGTTTCAGCAACTGTTTGTCTAATTTCAATATTATTAGTAAGCATTGCTAATTGTATTATTTTTTGTTTTTCTTGAAACGGCGTTTCTTTTATTTGATTTATTATTTCTTTCTTTAAAATATAATAGAAATCAGAATTCATAATTTCGATAAAGAACTTTTCCTTTTGAGAAAACGATTTATTTTTATAACTCTGAATTTCAAATAGTTTTTTAATGAATTCATTTTTAGTTAACAAATCGTTTACTTGATTTGTTTGAAAACGATAATCTTCTAACCATTCTTTTTGGAACTTTACAATATCAAAATCTGAAACTTTAGCAATTTCAGTAAGAAAATTAGTTGTTACTACATTTTTATACTTATATTTTTTTAAATAAGTTTTTACAGCTTTCTGAAACTTTTTTTCTCCAATTGATTCTCTAATTGTATGTAAAGCCCAAGCTCCTTTTTGATAAAATGATAAAGAACTTGCCTTTTCATTCATTATTGGAATTGTATCTTGCTTTGCTGCTTTTTGCAATTGCATTGAATTTTTATATAATGAATAATAAAAATAATCATCGCCAAAAACTTTTCGTTCTGCCAACAATGCATAATAGGTTGCAAAACCTTCCTGTAACCAATGATGTTTTCCTGATTGTGCAGTAACCAAATCACCAAACCATTGATGTGCCAATTCGTGAGCGTTTACATTTATATAATTTCTATCATTAAAACCGCTTTGACCAACTACAAAATCTTGTGAGAAAACAGTTGATGATGTATTTTCCATTCCTGCATATAAGAAATCTTCTACTGGAATTTGACGATATACTTGCCAAGGATACTTTACACCTATTTCTTTTTCAAGAAAATCGAAAATTGTATTAGAATGTTTATAGGTAAAATCAAATTTATCTGAATCCTCATTTTTATAATACATTTCTAAGATTTTGCCAGAATTTGAAAGTGTTTTTGCATGACTAAATTTTCCAATTGCAAGCATCAATAAGTATGATGACATTGGTTTTTTCATTTCATAGTGCCAAGTTTTTGAATTATCTAGTTGGTTATAAATATTTTTAACAAGAATTCCGTTAGATATAACATCATAATCAGAATTGTAAGTAATATTCATATTAAAGATTACTTTTTCATTAACATCATCAAAACTAGGAAACCAATGACTAGTGTATTTTCCTTGACCTTGTGTCCAGATTTGTTTTTCTGAACCTGTTCCTGTAAAATACATAGTTTGTTTAGGTGTTGCTAGATATTGAAATGAAACACAGTTTTTTCCTTTTTTATAACCTTCATAAAGTTTCAATTCTTTTTTGGATGTTTTAAAATTAACCGCTTTATTATTAATTTTTAAATTAGAAAATGTCATGTTTATAGCATCAATTCTGATAGTATCAATATCTTGATTGACATTGAATTCATAATTAATTTCACCCAAAACTTTTCGTTCTGATTCATTAATGTTTAAATCACCATATACTTTTTTAAAATCAATATTAGGAGTTTGCTGCGAAAAAGTAACTATCGAAAAGAAAAACAACAATAAATATTTCATTTTAATATAATTGAATTACAAATATAGTTATTGAAATTGATTTTTGAAATTGAAATTGAAACTCTATCTTCGCATTAATAATTCTAATGTTGAATTTTCAACTATGAATATAGAATTTTGAATTTCAAAAATGACAAACCCACTTCATACTGCTATAGAATATCTAAAAGGTGTTGGTCCTTCTCGAGGTGAATTGCTTCGTAAAGAACTAAACATTCATAAATATGGCGATTTGATGAATTTGTTTCCAAATAGATATATTGATAGAACGCGTTATTATAAAATTAATGAACTTCAAGATACAACTGCTGAAGTTCAAATTATTGGGAAAATCATCAACATTAAAACAGTAGAATTTGGTAAAAATCAAAAAAGATTAATAGCTTCTTTTATTGACGAAACAGGACAAATGGAGCTAACCTGGTTTCAAGGTGTAAAATGGATTCGTGAAAGTTTAAAATTAAACGAAGTTTATGTGATTTTTGGAAAAGTAGCCGATTATAAATCTCAATATTCAATGGCACATCCAGAAATGGAATTGCTAGAAGAACACAAAGCCAGTTTAAGAAGTGCCATGCAACCTGTTTATCCAAGTACTGAAAAACTAACTCAAAGAGGAATTACCAATAGAGTTGTAAACAAAGCCATGCAGCAATTGTTTCTTGAAATCAATGGTCAGTTTATAGAAACGCTTCCAATATATATTCTAGAACAATTAAAATTGATTTCTAAAAATGATGCCATGTTCAACATACATTTTCCTAAAAGTCAGGAACTTTTGGCAAAAGCTCAATTTAGACTAAAATTCGAAGAATTGTTTTTTATTCAATTGCAATTAATTACTAAAAACTTAATTAGAAAACATAAAATAAAAGGACATCCATTTGACAAAGTTGGTGATAATTTTACAAATTTTTACAACAATCATTTACCATTTGAATTAACTAATGCTCAGAAACGAGTATTAAAAGAAATTAGAAATGATATGGGAAGCAATGCCCAAATGAATCGACTTTTGCAAGGTGATGTTGGATCAGGAAAAACAATTGTTGCACTAATGAGTATGCTATTGGCAAAAGACAATGGTTTTCAGAGTTGCTTGATGGCACCAACAGAAATCTTAGCCAATCAACATTTTATTGGTTTATCAGAATTGGCAAAGAATTTAAACATTACAATTAAAATATTAACTGGTTCTACAAAAACATCTGAAAGAAAAATTATTCATGAAGCATTAGAAAACGGAACTTTAGATATTTTAATTGGAACCCATGCTTTGCTAGAAGATAAAGTGAAATTTCAAAATTTAGGATTAGCAGTTATTGATGAGCAACATAGATTTGGTGTAGAACAACGCAGTAAATTGTGGAAGAAAAATGAAATTCCGCCACACATTTTAGTAATGACGGCAACGCCAATTCCAAGAACTTTGGCAATGAGTTTGTATGGTGATTTAGATATTTCTGTAATTGATGAATTACCACCAGGAAGAAAGCCAATTCAAACGGTACATCGATATGATTCTAACAGATTAAAAGTTTGGAAATTCTTGAAAGATGAAATAGCTAAAGGAAGACAAATTTATATAGTTTACCCATTAATTCAAGAATCTGAAAAAATGGATTATAAAGATTTAATGGATGGTTATGAAAGTATTTCTAGAGATTTTCCATTACCTCAATACAGTATTTCTATAGTTCATGGAAAAATGAAACCTGCCGAGAAAGAAGCCGAAATGCAACGATTTGTAGCTGGTAAAACCAATATAATGGTGGCAACAACCGTTATAGAAGTTGGTGTAAATGTTGCCAATGCAAGTGTAATGGTTATTGAAAGTGCCGAACGCTTTGGTTTATCACAACTTCATCAACTTAGAGGAAGAGTTGGTCGTGGCGCAGAACAAAGCTATTGCATTTTAATGACAGGTTTTAAATTGAGTGTTGATAGCAAAACTAGATTAGAAACCATGTGCAAGACCAATGATGGATTTGAAATTGCCGAAGTCGATTTGAAAATTCGTGGTCCAGGTGATATTCTAGGAACGCAACAAAGTGGTATTTTGAATTTGCAAATTGCAGATTTAGTTCGTGATAGAGATATTTTAATACTTGCAAGAGAATATGCCATGAAATTATTAAAAGATGATGCTGCAATGATAAAACCAGAACATAAAAAAATGCGAGAACTATTTATTGAAATGAGTGCCAAAAAAAATATTTGGAATTATATTAGTTAAAAATTTAGGGTTTCAGGTTTCGGGTTTCAGGTTTCAGGTTTTGAGTTTCAGACAGAGCAAAATACAATACACAATCAATCAAAAAATTATAAATAAAAATGGTACAATACAACCCAAAAGATTGGATAACATTTATTTTTAGATTTCATAAATCAGATACTTTTAGACAACTTTTACCACTAATGCTTCTTATCGGATTTTACTCTGGCGGAATTTGTTATCTAGAAATGGACTACTGGAAATTACCCGAAGATAGTCCTATAAAAAACATTACAATCATGCACGGAATGTTGGGTTTTGTAATTTCATTATTATTGGCTTACCGAACAAATACTGCCTATGACAGATGGTGGGAAGGAAGAAAACTTTGGGGTTCTTTAGTAAATAATTCTAGAAACTTAGCCATTAAACTCTCAGCAATTCTAAAAGAAGAAAGTGATAGAAATTATTTTAAAAAACTTATTCCTGCTTATGCATCAATTTTAGAAAAACACCTAAGTGATGAAGAAACTGCACAAGAATTGTTTGACGGATTAAATTTAAAAATAGATAAACACAAACATTATCCTAATCAAGTTGCCAAAATGCTATACCAAAAAATAAATGATTTACATCAATCTAAAATAATATCTGGCGAACAATTAATTATTTTAAATTCAGAATTACAATCCTTTACAGATGTTTGTGGTGCTTGTGAGAGAATAAAAAATACTCCTATACCTTATTCGTACAGTTCTTTTATAAAAAAATTTATTTTCTTTTATGTAATGACTTTGCCATTTGGTTATAGCTTTAGTTTGGGATATTATACAATTCCAGTAGTGATTTTTATTTTTTATGTTTTAGCAAGCTTAGAACTAATTGCCGAAGAAATTGAAGATCCGTTTGGTACAGATGCAAACGATTTACCAACAGCCAAAATTGCAAGAAATATTAAAAAACATGTTGAAGAATTATTATAATTTTTCAATGTAGCACAAATTTGACATTATGAATTTATGATAGTTTAACACAAATGACTATTTTTGTCAACTTCACTAAAAAGGAAGTAATAATACACTAATATAATTTATGAAATTTATTTCAAAATATAAAACCATATTATTAATTGCTCTAATATTATTTATTGGTGCATTTGCTTATATAAAATTTATAAAAAAATCTCCTGTTGTTGATTCAACTGGAAAAGTACTAACTGAAGATGACTATGAATATTACAATAGCTCTGTTAAAGATGATACACTTCATAAATTTGGATTTATTGCTAAAGAAAATTATATAGTTACCCAAGATGCAGATGTAAGAAGAACTCCAAATAAAGCGATGTTTAATACCGTTTACAAACTACAATTCGGAACAAAAGTTTATACCAAAAACTTAGATGAAGATAGCAAAGTTAAAAACATTAATAAAACTTTACTGGAGAGAGAAAATCGCAATGACTATATTGCAATCTATGCCAAAGAACCGATATTATTATCAGAAAAACCTGTTGGATATGTTTATAAAGAAGATATTTTAGGCAAAGATGATTTTGATAAATACAAACCAAAGAAAAAAGAAATCAAACCTGTAGCAATAGAATCTGGGCTAAAATCTACAATCGAAGCTAACCTTTATATTAATGAAGTTGAATATAAATTTTCTAAAAATATTGAAAGATATAATCAATCTATAGTTCATGGTGATTTTAATAATGATGGATTAAGAGATTTTGCGGTTATATTAGACAGTTTTGACAATTCAAATTCGGCAATTCAAATTTACTTCAACAATCTAGAAAACAACCGATATGATTTAGTTTATACCAAAACGTATCCTTCTTTATTGAAAATTAAATTAATTGGAAAAGATCGTGATGTAATGGTAAATTCAGAAATTACTAAATTTCCAATTGATGGAATTCTAATTTCAAATTCAGAATTTAACACCTTTTTTCATATTTACAATACCGATGATAAAAGTTTTATGGTAATGCCAAATTAAATTCGTCATATAATATCATTTTTTTATTACCCAAAAAATTAATTCATTTATCATAAATTGATAATTGGAAATAATTGAATATTACCTATATTTGCACGCTTAAAATAGTAGATACAATGCGAATTTCATACAATTGGATTAAACAATTTTTAAAAATAGAATCTAACTCTGAAGATGTTTCAAACATGCTTACCGATTTAGGACTTGAAGTAGAAATAGTAGAAAAATATCAATCTGTAAAAGGAGGATTAGAAGGAGTTGTTGTTGGCCATGTAGTTACTTGTGAAAAACATCCTGATGCAGACCGACTAAAAATTACAACTGTAGATATTGGAACCGGAACACCAATTCAAATTGTATGTGGTGCAAATAATGTTGCTGCTGGTCAAAAAGTTCCTGTTGCTACAATTGGAACAAAATTATTTGACAAAGAAGGAATTGAATTTGAAATTAAAAAAGGAAAAATTCGAGGTCAAGAAAGCAACGGAATGATTTGTGCCGAAGACGAACTTGGTTTGGGAACAAGCCATGACGGAATAATGATTCTTGATGATAAACTAAAACCTGGAACTGCAGCTGCAAAAGTTTTTGAAATAGAAAATGATGAAATTTTCGAAATTGGTTTAACTCCAAATCGCGCCGATGCAATGTCACACATGGGAGTTGCAAGAGATTTACGCGCAGCTTTAATTCAGAAAAATGCTTCTTTAGAATTAATTACACCATCTGTATCTAAATTTAAAGTTGATAAACGAACTCTAAAAATTGATATTGACATTAAAGACAACATATTAGCACCAAGATATTGCGGAGTAACAATTTCTGGAATTACAATTAAACCTTCGCCAACTTGGTTAAAAAATAGATTGAAAGCCATTGGATTAACACCAAAAAATAATGTTATTGATGTTACTAATTATGTTTTACACGAATTAGGTCAACCATTACATGCTTTTGATGCATCAAAAATAAACGGAAAAGTAACTATTAGAACTGTAGATGCTGGAACCAAATTTGTAACTCTTGATGATATAGAAAGAACTTTGCATGAAGAAGATTTGATGATTTGTGATGATAAAGGTCCAATGTGTATTGCTGGAGTTTTTGGAGGAAAAAATTCAGGAGTTTCAGAAAACACAACTTCAATTTTTTTAGAAAGCGCTTATTTTAATCCAGTTTCTATTCGTAAAACTGCTAAACGTCATTCATTAAGCACAGATGCTTCTTTTAGATTTGAAAGAGGAATTGATCCCGAAATTACTGAATATGCATTGAAACGTGCTGCACTATTAATACAAGAAGTTGCTGGTGGCGAAATGACATCAGATATTATTGATATTTATCCAAAAAAGATTGAAGATTTTTTAGTTTTCTTAAACTATGAAAAAGCATATAAATTAATTGGTCAAGAAATTCCAAAAGAAACAATTAAAAACATTTTGGCTTCATTAGATATTAAAGTAAATAACTCATCTGATGCTGGTTTAGGTTTAATTATTCCATCTTATCGTGTTGATGTTCAAAGAGAAGTAGATGTAATTGAAGAAATTCTTAGAGTTTTTGGATACAATAATATTGAATTTAGTAAAAAACTAAATGCAACCGTTTCTAAATCATCAAGAATAGAAGATTATAAAGTTCAAAATATAGTTGCATCGCAATTGAATACTTTTGGATTTCATGAAATGATGGCAAACTCTCTGACAACGCCAGATTATTTAAAACTTTCAGATTTATTGAAAGAAGAAAATACCGTTTCTATATTGAATCCTTTAAGCAATGATTTGTCGGTAATGCGTCAATCGTTATTGTTTTCAGGTTTAGAAGCTGTATCCTATAATATAAACAGAAAAAATAGTGATTTAAAATTATTTGAATTCGGAAAAAGTTATCGCAAAACATTATCTGGATATGATGAAAAGAAACAATTGACACTTTTTGTTACCGGAAACAGAATGAATGAAAGTTGGACAAATACTCAAAAACCATCTGATTTTTTCTTGTTTAAAGGATATATAACTTCAATTTTATCACGTTTAGGATTTGATAAAACTCAAAATTTACCTGTAACCAATGATGTTTTTGCCGAAGGAATTGCATTTTCTAATGGAAATGATGTTTTGGTAGAAATGGGAACTGTAAAAAAATCGATAGTAAAACATTTTGATATAAAGCAAGAAGTTTTTTATGCTGAGTTCAATTGGGATTTGGTAATTAAATTATTGACAAATAAAATTAAATTTAATGCAATTCCTAAATATCCTGAAGTGCGAAGAGATTTTGCATTATTAGTTGACACGACAACAACATTTGAATCTATTTATAAAACAGCAAGACAATCTGAAAAAATGCTTTTAAAAGATATAAATTTATTTGATGTTTATGAAGGCAAAAATTTACCCGAAGGAAAAAAATCGTATGCAATAAGTTTTATTATTCAAGACACAACTAAAACATTGACCGATAGTCAAATTGATAAAATCATGAAACGATTACAAACCAGTTTTGAAACCGAACTTGGTGCTCAATTGAGATAATACTAATTATAAAAGCTCTGTAAAATGAGCTTTTTTTTTATTAAAAAAACATGGAACATAAAGAGAAAAACAATCATGCAACTGCACATATTATTCAAAGTTTATTTGTAAACTCACTAATAGTTGTTGCCAAAGGATTTGCTGCTTTTATGACAAAATCTGGTGCTATGCTTGCCGAAACAATTCATTCATTTGCAGATTGTTCTAATCAAGTTCTTTTATTATTTGGTGTAAAGCAATCTCGAAAACCAGCCGATGAAGCACATCCTTTTGGGTATGGAAAATCGGTATATTTTTGGTCATTTATGGTTGCAATGTTATTGTTTTCAATTGGTGGAATGTTTTCTATATATGAAGGAGTACATAAATTTAATAATCCAGAACCAGTTCATGCAATTGGTTGGGGAATTGGAGTTTTAGTATTTTCAATAATTTTAGAAGGATTTGCAACTTATAAAAATATTATTGAACTTAAAAAAAGAAAAGGCGATATTGACTTTTTTAAGTATTTGAAACAAACTAAAGATAGTGATTTAATAGTAATATTTGGAGAAAACTCGGCAGCAGTTTTAGGTTTGATTATTGCATTAATTGCTATGTTAACCACCTATTTTACTGGTGACGGAAGATATGATGCTGCTGGTTCATTGGCAATTGGATTTGTGTTAATTGCAGTTGCTATATTTTTATCTGTCGAAGTAAAATCGTTGTTAATTGGAGAAAGTGGCGATGTGAAAATTTATGAAATAATTGGAGAACTCATAACAAAAAATCCTGAAATTGAAAGTTTAATAAACTGCAAAACAATTCAACAAGGTCCAGGAGAAGTTCTAGTTTGTTTAAAAATAAAATGTATTCCTAACATTTCTACAGAACGTTTAAGCTTATTAATTAATACATTTGAAAATGAGTTAAGAACTGCTAGAAAAGATGTTAAATGGATTTATGTTGAACCTGATTTACAGGAATGGAAATGATTTAATTTTTAGGTTTTGGATAATAAAAGTCTATTTCTATTTGCTTTATTTTTTCATTATTTATAATAAAATCAATAGTTCCTTTTTTATCATTAATTTTTAAAGATACTTTATAATCTCCATTTTCTTCTTTAAAAAATTCTTTTTTATATTCTAAATTTTTAGTAGAATTTGTAAACTTTTTAATAAGAAGTTTTTCGGTATCATTTAATGTGATTCCGTTAATATTAAATATTTCATCCTCTGGATAATAATTACCATTTCCCTCTATTTTTTTGATGAAAATTTTATCTAATGCAAAATCATTTACAAAGAAATATTCATTATAAGTATCTTGATTATGACTATAATATTTATAATAATCCTTTTTATTATTCAAATCCTTTTCAATATCAACATAAGAATTAAAACCTCCAATTAATGAATCAATTTTAATTTTATTTAAACCATAGAAATTTTTATTGTTTATTTTTAAATTTTCAATAGACATTGAATCTCGTTTTTCAAACTCAAAAGTTTCTCTATAAATTTTATCAAGATTTATTTCTATAAGCTTTTTAAAATTTTGATTTTTATTTAGAATTTTAATTATTTCACTATTTTTATCTTCAAATTGCTTTTTATACTTCCAATCAATAATAACTTTTTCATATTCATTGTTATTAAAATATAAAGTGTCTACTAATTTATTAAATTGATAAGTAACCATAAATTCTATACTTGGACAACCAATAACTCCAAAATGACAAAATAAATCATTAGATTTTCTAGTTTTTAAATTTGATTTTAACTTAATTAACTCTAAAACCAATTCATCACAATCTTTAATGCTTTTAGAAACAACTTGACCACTTTGTTTGGTTATAAATGAGTTGCAAAATCCATCATCTGGCTCATTATAAACTTTATACAAAGTAATACTTGTTAAGTTCTCAATTTTATCTTGAGAAAATAGAAAAGAAAAATATAAAAGGAAAATTATTGAAAAAGTAAATTTCATTCAATAGAGTTTAAACCTATAAATTAATAACGATTGTATTTAATTTTTAGTATCCACTTTTTTCATAAAATCAATTAAACCATTCATGTAGGTTTGTTGATCGTCGTATAAACTCATGTGACTTCCGTTGGCACAATATAAATAAGTTCCGTTTTTAAGTTGAGTTGACATCCATTTCATGTATTCTGGATTCATCGTATCGTGCTTTGCTCCTATTACTAATGTTGGAGTTGCAATGTTTTTTAATTCTTTAGAAACATCCCAATTGGTTAATTTTCCTGAAATTCCTAATTCGCTTGGACCTTGCATGGTTATATAAAGTGATTGATTTAATCTTGCCATTGAGCGAGTTACTGGTTCTGGCCAATTGGCAACTGGTTGTCTTAGAATGTGTTGGTTGTAGAAATTATTCATAAGCAAATCCATATATTTTGGATTGGTATACTCTTTATTGGCTTCTAATTCTTTTATAATTTTTAGAACATCAGGATTCATTTGTTTTTCTAATACTTTAGAGTACTTGCCATATTCTGGGCAACTTGCCATCATGTTTGAAATAATTAATCCTTTTAAATTGTCTTGATATTTCAAGGAATATTGCATTGCTAAAATTCCACCCCAAGAATGTCCAAGTAAATAAAAATTATCTTTATCAAGATTTAATTGTTTTCTAACTTGCTCTAGTTCTTCAACATAGCGAGGCAAGTCCCACATAGTTGTATCGTTTGGATTGTCTGAAAAACCAGTTCCAAGTTGATCATAATAAATGAATTCTATTCCTTCTTTGGGCAAGAAACTTTCCATGCATTCGAAATATTCGTGTGACATTCCTGGTCCACCATTTAATAATAAAAGTTTTATTTTTGGATTGTTTCCGTAGCGTTTTGTCCAGACTTTAAATTTTCCTTTTGGAGTTTCAATGGTAATCATTTTGGTACCACCAATTTTTATTTCTTGATCGTCTTGATCGAAATAAGAATTATCTTTTGTTTCATTTTTGCATGAAAACAAGGTTACGATTGTTAAAAATAGGATAAGTTTTTTCATAAATATTTTTTTAAATTGTTCCGTGATACATTGCTTTTACAATTCCGTCTGAAAGTCCAATTTTTGGTACATATATTTGTCTTGCACCACTCCATTTCATGGCATTTAGATAAATTTTTGTTGCAGGAATAATAACGTCAGCTCTATCGGTATTTAGACCTAATTCTGCAATTCGTTGTTCGTAGGTTAATGAATTTAAATATTGATATTGAGAGTTTAAATAAATTAAAGATAATGGTTTATCTTGTTGTTTTCCAGATAGTTTAAATAATTTATTAATATTTCCGCCAGAACCTATTAATGTTATGTTTTCATATGGTTCGCAATTGGTTTTAATCCATTTTTCTATTTCTTGCCATACAACTTCATTTACCATATCGTTTAGCAAGCGAACTGTTCCGTTTTTAAACGATTTAGAAGCAATAATTTTTCCATCATAAAAAAGTGAAAACTCAGTACTTCCGCCACCAACATCAACATAAAGATAGGTTTTGTCTGTTGTAAAAAAATTACTTAAATCTGAGGTTGCAATTATTGCTGCTTCAACTTTTCCGTCAATAATATCAATTTCAATTTCTGATTTTTGTTTAATAACTGAAACTACATCTTTTCCATTATATGCTTCACGCATTGCCGATGTGGCGCAAGCTTTATATTTTTCAACTTTGTAAACTTTCATTAATAGCCGAAATGCTTCCATTGCATCAACCATTCTATCAATATTTTCTTCAGATATTTCACCAACAGTAAAGGCATCTTGACCTAGACGAATGGGAACACGAATTAATGCTGATTTATTGAATTGGGTTTCTTTTCCTTCTTGTTCTACAATATTAGTAATGAGCAATCGCATGGCGTTTGATCCTATATCAATTGCTGCATATTTTTTTATTGAAATCATATATTAGATAGAAGTGTTTGAATATTATTATTTAAATTAAAGCTAATTATTGGTTTCTTCGGGTTGAATTTTATAATAATTATAAGTTTCTAGTTGTGCTCTAAAAACTGGTTCCTCTTTTTTACGAATTCTATATTTATTATCCATTTTTTCTGAATGAAATCTTGCTTTTACATTTCCTTTCCAACCAATATCAAAATTATCAATAAGTTGTTTTTTAATATCTTCTTGATATATTGGGCAAGTAACTTCTACTCGACCATCAAGGTTACGAGTCATAAAATCGGCAGACGAAATAAATACATCAGGATTATTATCATTACAAAAAATGAATATTCTAGAATGTTCTAGAAAATTATCTACTATACTAATGGCTTCAATATTTTCGCTCATTCCTTTTTTGCCAGGAATTAAAGAACATATTCCTCTTATTTGCAATTTCATTTTTACTCCAGCATTACTTGCATCATATAGTTTATCTATCATTTCAAAATCAGATAAACTATTCATTTTTAGATTTATATATGCTGGCTTTCCTACTTGAGCGTTCAAAATTTCTCTGTCAATAAGTTTATAAAATTTTGTTCTTGAATAATGTGGCGAAACAATTAAGTGTTTGTATCGATATTGTCTATAATTTATGTCAAAGAAATCAAAGATTTTTGAAACGTCTTTTAAAATTTGTTGATGACTTGTAAACAAAGTCACATCGGTGTATACTTTAGCAGTAGCTTCATTGAAATTTCCTGTAGAAATTATTCCGTAGCGTTTTGTTTTTCCTTCTTCTAATCTGTCTACAAGACATATTTTGCTATGCACTTTTAAACCTTTTATTCCAAAAATAAGTTCTATTCCTTCTTGTTGCATTTGTTCTGCATAAGAAATATTATTTGCTTCATCAAATCGAGCTTGAAGTTCTATTTGTACAATTACTCTTTTACCATTCTTGGCAGCATTTATTAATGAACTTATAATTTGAGAATTTTTGGCAAGTCGATATAATGTAATTTTAATTGAAGTTACTTTTGGATCTAATGCAGCTTCTCTTAAAAATTTTATTAAATAGGCAAATGATTGGTAAGGTGCAAAAATTAAATAATCTTTAATTGCAATTTTATTTAAAATACTTCCTTCTAATGATAATCCATTAACAGGATTAGGTTCTTTTTGTTGGTACAATAAATCAAATCTTCCCAGGTTTGGAAAATTCATGTAATCTCTTCTATTGTGGTATCTTCCGCCAGGAATTATACTATCAGTTGATTCAATTCTCATTCTTTTTAGGAAAAAAGATAAAGTGTCTTTGCCAATAGTTTTATCATATACAAACCTTACAGGTTCGCCAATTCGTCTATCTTTTACAGAAGTTGCAATTTTTTGTAGCATACTTTTACTCATGTCACTATCAATATCTAATTGCGCATCTCGAGTGATTTTTATCATGTGGGCTGCAATATCTTCATAGTCGAAAATATTGAATATCTCATTTAAATTGTATCTAATTACATCATCGAGCAACATAATAAATTGTTTTTCTCCAATAGAAGGCAAAACAACTATTCTATTTATAGTTTTAGGAATTTCGATTATTGCATAACGAATTTCTTTTTTGGCTTTTACCAATCCCAAAACTTTAGATTTATGTTCTGGTTTCATTGTAAGTTTAATTGCTAAATAACCCGAAGTATCTTTTAAAAGCGGAAATTCGGCAAGGTCATTTAATATAATTGTAACAAGTTCAGGACTAACCTTTTGAATAAAAAAATCATGAACAAAATTTTGATGTTCTTGACAAAGTTGAGTTTCGTTTACAGTTATTATGTTTTCTTTTTCTAATTTTTTTTCAATATCACTCAAAATCTGAAGACTTTCTGATTGTTGTTTTATTACAATTTCCGTAATATCTTTTACTAATTGTTGCGAAGATATTCCGCCAAGTATTTTTTCGCCAGTTTCACCAGATTGGCTCAATCTTCTAATTGCTGCAAATCTAACTCGGAAAAATTCATCTAAATTATTAGAAAAAATTCCTAAAAACCTAAGCCGATCTAATAAAGGTACTGATTCATCTGCTGCTTCTTGCAAAACTCTTGCATTAAAAGTAAGCCAACTTTTTTCTCTATCTATGTATTTATAGTTATTTTCTGAATTCATAATTTATATATCGCTTGGGAAAATAATTTTATCTGTTTTGCCTTTATTAATATCCTTCCAATTATTTGTATCAAAAATAATTGAAACAAGTCCAGCAGTTGGTATATTTTCAATTAAAATATCTCCAAATTTATTAACAAAATCTGTAATAGCGTAATTATGACCAAAAAGAATTATGTTATTGTATTGATTTGGGAATGATTTAACAATTTTTTCTAATTCGCTCAATTTAAATGTATACAACTCCTTATAATAAATAATATCAGATTGTGATAAATTCCAATTTTGAACAAATAATCTTGCCGTTTGTGATGTTCTAACAGAACTGCTAGAAACTATTAATGAGTCTATTGAAATATAACTTTTAGATTTAATAGCTACTTCAATTGCTCTTTCAATTCCAACATCAGTTAATGGTCTTTCAAAATCTTTAAATGAAAAATTTTGTTGCGCTTTAGCATGTCTAATTAATATTATTTTTTTCATAATTATTAAAAATTGGTAAAAAAATTAAATTTTTGTAAGAAAAAATACATAAAAATTTAAATAAAATGTATTTAAACAGCTATTTTTAACACTTTGTCGATTATTTAATAGTTTTATATAAAAATCATCTCTAATTTTGTCAAAATTTAACAGTTATTGCAAAATTAATCAAGAATAGTAAACAACAAGAAGAATTTGATTATAATTTTAGTATAAACACAATAAAAAAAAAATTGATAAATGCAGAAAAACTAACAACAATAAGGTTTTACAACAAAAAAATCAATAGAAACTACTTTTTATCGAGTTTTAATGTAATTCATAGATTAAATAGTTTTTATATTTTTTTTGCAAGTATTTTTGGTTCGTGAATAATATTGCCACATTGTTAATAACTATTTCAATGATGCAAGCCAAACAAAAAAACAAACTAAAGCATGATACAATTTATACATAAATTTTTGCTTATGAAAACTATAAACAAATACTCGTTTATTATCCTTTCATTATTATCTATTATGTTTACTTCTAACTCTTTTGCAGAAGGAACACCAACATTATCACCCAATGCAGTTAATATTACTGCAGTTTTAAGTGCTCCAGATTTAGCTAGTGGATCTTACTTTGGTTGTGGAGAAGATAATAGAATCTATTTTAACATTTCAAGTATTGCGACAGAAAGACTTTATTTCGGTTTTGATTGGAGACAATATGCAGTTGGAAGTCCTCCAAGACTAACTAATGTTTATTATAGAATTAGAAGACCTGATGGTTCAGTTGCTGTAACAGCTTTATGGGACAGCACTCTAGGTTCAGCAGGAAGTATTGATACTCATGCTAAAGCTTTAATTGGTCCAAATATTGGTTCAACAACCACAGGATATGCTCCACTTATTTTTAACCCAACTATAACTGGTGAACACTGGATAGAATTTTATAGAAGTAATGATGGTGGTGTTACAGCTTTAACAACAAATGCAGACAGAGCTGTTGGTGTATTATTTGATATGACAGTTGCAACTACTGCTGGAGTTAAAAAAAATGGACGCGTACATTCTGATAAATGGGGATTTGTTGCTGTTTCATCAACTTATGGAAATTTAACAACTGCAAGTTCTGAGCCAAATTTTTATGCATATACAAATGACCAAGTTGTTTTATTTATAGATTTTAGACCTGGTTTTATGCCTATAGCTTATGACCTAGCTGTAAACAGTTATGGAGTTACTCCAACAGGTCCTTTTAATATTACCAGACGTTCTGTAAATGCTGCTTCTGCACCACCATTATTAAATGGCTTCAAAGTTTTTCTTAATATACCAGATTCAGCAGTTTATCCTGTTGCTTCAATTCCTTCAAACCCTTCATTTTTAAATCCTGCTTTAACAGGATGTGGACCCTATTTAGTAAGATACAATACCTCAGAGAATGGAGATGTTAGGTTATTTTTTGATTTGAATGGAACTCCAGGATTTCAAGCAGGAACATCTGATAGAATTATTGAAGTTTATGGTGTTACTGCTGGTAATAATACAATTAGTTGGGACGGTTTAGATGGTTTAGGCAATGTAGTACCTGATGGTGCTAGCATGACCTTAACTTTATACTTCTTAAAAGGTAGATTTAATTTACCGATATTTGATGCTGAATTAAATAAACAAGGATTTAATGTTCAATCTATTGCACCAGTTGTTATAGCTAATTCTCAAATGTATTGGGATGATAGCCAATTAACTAATGTTGGATCAGTTTGTTTGACAGATGGAACAACACAAGATAATAACTTTACTGGTTCTGGTTTTAATAATACTATAACAGGAACTGCAAGTCCAGCCAGAGCATGGAGTTCTAATAGTAATCCAACACAAGTAATTCCTGCACCTGCTAATGGAGCAAATGAAACTGATGGTATAACTTGTAATGACTATGGTAATGTTCGTGTATTAAATACATATGGTTGGGGTTTAGCTACAGCAAGTGTTTCTGCAAGTATATTCAAAGGTTGTTCAGATTTAAAAGTTGTAAAAACAGTAAATAATGCTTCACCATTAGTTGGAAGTAATGTTACTTTTACAATTGATGCTACTAATCTTGGAATTAGCAACGATACGAATGTTATTGTAAATGATATTTTACCTACTGGATATACATTGGTGAGTGCAACTCCTTCTTTTGGAACTTGGACAGCACCAAATTGGAACATTGGAACTTTTACAGGTAATACGACTTATACTTTAACAATTGTAGCAACTGTAAACACTTCTGGTAATTATTCAAATACTGCTTGTATAACTGGAACTAATGAAGATCCTGTATCATCGAATAATTGTTCTACTATTACTCCTATACCTGTTCAAAATGCAGATTTATCTGTTGTTAAAATTGCAAGTAATATGTCTCCAATAATTGGTACTAATGTAACATTTACAATTACTGCAACAAATAATGGTCCAAATGATGCAACAGGAGTTAATGTTAACGATGTAATTCCAAATGGTTATTCAATAGTAAGTGTTACTCCTTCTGTTGGTTCTTGGTCTTCTCCAAACTGGGCTATCGGAAATTTATCAAATGGTTCAAATGCCACTTTAACAGTTGTTGCTAGAGTTTTATACAATGGTACTTATTCTAACACTGCTTGTATTTCTGGAACTTTTCAAGATCTAGTTTCAAATAATAATTGTTCAACAAGTACTCCAATACCTGTTAATGCAGTTATTAATGCAGTTAATGATTCTGGTATACTTATAAATGGATATATTGGTGGTACATCTTTAACAAATGTTCTTTCAAATGATACACTTAATAATATTTCTGTTCTACCATCAGAAGTAACAACTTCTTTTATTTCTTCAACTCATCCTGGTATATCTTTATCTGGAACTGATGTTATAGTCGCTGCTGGAACTCCTGCAGGAAATTATACTTTAACTTACAGAATTTGTGAAATTTTAAATCCTGCTAATTGCGACAATGCTGTTGTAACTGTTCCTGTTGGGGCACCAATTATAGATGCAAGAGATGATGTTGGGACTATAGTAAATGGATTTACTGGTGGAACTTCTGTTACAAATATTTTAGCTAATGATTTCCTTAATGGAAACTTAGTTATTCCGTCTCAAATAATAACCCTCTCCGGGACCATCGGTTTCATCGTCTTCGTCGGCTTGGGCGCCGGCGCGGTCGCCGCCATCGTGCTCCTGGTTGCGCGTCCCTGGTTGCACGTCTGCGGTGCGGCGGCGGGGGTGATGGCTGGGCTGGTGCCATTGATCCTTCTCGGGGGCAAGGACTTCTCATCGGAGAACCTGGACTTCTCGATCTTGTCGCCGGCCTGGCTTGCGGTGGGTCTGATCGTGGGTGGAACTGCCTTGTTCGGGGCTGCCCTCGGCTCGGTGGCTGCTCGACTCCAGCAGACAGCGGAGGACGACAGCC
>NZ_JAYVFH010000036.1:0-5080 GCF_043773265.1 Flavobacterium sp.
TCGCTCCAAATAATTCCAAGTTCCTGGTTTATTAAAAAAATTGGACTCACCTACTTGTTTGTGTAAGTACGCAAATGCATCTAAACGAAGAATGTTACCTCCATAATCGCTGACTTTTTTTAATGTTTCTTCATAAAATTCCCATACTAATGGCGATGTCGCATTTACATCCATTTGTCCGAGATAAGAACGTTTTTGCTCTACAATTTGCAAAATTTCTGATTTGAAGGAAACACAATCTTCAAAATCAATTGTACCAAAATCTTGATTATTTTCAATTGCATCGTTTATTTTTTTACAAATAAATAGCTGTTGATTTTCTGTCGCTTCTTTAATATTTTGTAAATCGGAAATCGATATTTTACTATACGTTATTTGCTGATAAAAAGTATTCCAAAACGGTTGTTCTGTTCCATCAGGAAAATGCACTTTTAAAATAGGCAAACCCGATTTTCTCATAAATAACTTATCGAGAAACTCTGCTTTTGGAACAACAATACCTTCTTCGTTTATTATGCCATTTCCTTCCCAAAACTCATTCCAATTAATAAAAAAATCTTTAAACTCAGATTGATTTCCGTTTTTAAGAATATCTTTAAATTGCGGCGAAGCTACCGAAAGATGATTTAAAACAATATCAAATTTTAGCTTAATATTAAGCTCTTCAATCTCTTGCAAATCTTTTAAATCAACTAAATCTGTATTTATATCATAATCAATAACAGAAAATCCTCTGTCTAAATCGCTATTAAAAAAGGTTGGCAATACATAAAACAAAGAAAAAACATCTTTAAATTCTGGCATTTTTAGCATGCTTACCGTATCGCTTAACTTAGTTCCTATACTATCAGGATAAGCGTTTAGCATAACACCACTTAAAATTTTTGAATTATTTTGATGCATACTATTTTATAAAAGTTTAGATAAAATATTAATATTATCTGGTAATCGTCCAACATTCTGCAATTTTATTGATGCTAATCTTTGGGCAATAGAAATACTTTCTACAAGGTCTTTTTTGTGTAATTGAGCGTACAAAAATCCTGTCCAAAAAGCATCGCCTGCACCTGTAGCATCTTTTATTTCTTCAATTAGCATTGCTTCTTGAAAAAAAAGACCTTGCTCTAAATCTGAAAGTACAACGCCATTTTTACCTTTAGTTAAACAAATTCTTGATGCTCCCAAATTATGAAAATAGTCAAAAATATAGTCTTCAGTTTTTACTTCTGAAAAAAGTCGGTAACAATCGTCTTCACTTAGTTTAACTAAAGGATTTAAAGATAAATATTCGGCTAAAACTTGTTTTGCTTCTTCACGGTTGGGCCAAATTCTCTCTGAAAAATTAATATCGATACTCAATTGCAATCCTAATTCGGCAGCTTTTTTAGCTCGGTTTAAAATAGTTTTTCTTGCAGGATTTTTACTCAATGCAAAACAAGTGGTGTGAAAAATACTTGCATCAGCAATAATTTCGTCAGGTAATTGATTTTCTGTAATTTGACAATCAGCTTCTCTATATGCAATAAAATCAGGTGTTTCTGTAGATTTTGAAACAAAAATAACCGAAGTTGGTGCAGATTCAAGTTTAGAAATTTGAGATGTAATTACATTATTATCTTTTAATTTTCTAACAACATACTCACCCAAACCATCTTGCCCACACGAAGCTACAAGCATTGATTTTAAACCCAATCGTGAGGCGTTAACCGCTACATTTGTTGGTGATCCTCCTAAAAATCTATGGTAGTCTTTGGTTCTATTAATCGAAGTGTTTATCTCATGACCTATAAAATCAATGAGTACTTCGCCAATACAAATGATATCTATATTTTTCAAATTAAATTTTTTAAAGTTTGAATGTTATAATTAATTGGTTATTTTTTTGTTTCTATTTTTCAGAATCAAAAGGCAAATCAGATTGTTTTTTTGATTTAATAAACAAGGTACAAATAGCACTAATCACTAATAAAACACCTGCAAAAGTGATTGCCAATCGTGCATCATTATGTAAAAAATGTTTCATAATATATCCAAAAGTTATGGTTTGAATAAACATAGGAATTACAATCATCATATTGATTATTCCCATATAAACGCCATATCTTTCTTTTGGAATGTTGGAAACTACCATTAAATAGGGAATTCCCATCATACTTGCCCAACCAATTCCGAAACCAGTTATGGCAGGAAATAATAAATATTTATTTTCAATATGTGGAAAAATTAAAAATCCAATTGCTGCTAAAACTAAACATGTAAAATGCACATATTTGGCAGAATATTTTCTTGCAAAACCAACCAATGCAAAAGCAACCAAAAAAGTCACAACATTGTACCAACCATTTACCAAACCTGTCCAACCTACAGCTTCTTCATATAATTTTGGATTTGATTTTGGAGTTGCATTCCACACAGAAAGCGCAATACTTTTAGAAGAATTTTGCCAATAGCAAAATAATGCATACCATTGAAATAAATAAACCAAAGCCAATTGCCACATTACTTTTGGCATATCTTTTATGGCTGAAAAAATGTCTACAAAAGGTGTAAAAATATTTATTTTTTCAGATTTTATTTTTTCTAATTCTTCATTTGTAGGAGGAATTTCTTTGGTCGTATGTGAACTCCACCAAACAGAACCGATTGAACAAACTGCGCCAAGAAAAAAGGAAGCAAAAACCCAAGTTGGTAATTTTCCTGTAGTTCCAATAAAAATCATAGGAAAAATAAATAGTGAAATGTTTGCTAATGTTTGTCCGAATCCTGTAAAAAAACTTTGCGTTTGAAAACCAGTTGGTTGTTGCGATTCGTCCAATTTATCTGCAATAAAAGCACGATATGGTTCCATTGCAGTGTTATTTCCAGCGTCTAAAATCCAAAGCAATCCTGCAGCCATCCAAAGTGAACTACTAAAAGGAAAAAGAAATAGCGCTAAACTACAGATTATTGCACCAATAAAAAAGAATGGTTTTCGTCGTCCTCCAAATTTTGGCAACCATGTTTTATCGCTCAAAGCTCCAATTATGGGTTGAATTAATAAGCCAGTTAATGGTCCAGCAAGATTTAAAATAGGCAATTGGTCTGGACTTGCACCTAAAAAATCGTATATAGGATTTACAGCACTTTGTTGTAAACCAAAGCTATATTGAATTCCGAAGAAACCAACATTCATATTGATGATTTGCCAAAAACTCAGCTTTAATTTTTTAGTCATAAATAATTTTGTATTGGAACTAAAATAGTTTCCACATCATAAAGATATGGAAACTATTAATTTTAAATAAATGCTAATTTGAACTAACTTCAAAAAGATTTTAATATTCAAAAATAGAGTACAAATGATGTTATTTATTGAAATTCTTACAAAATAATGCTTCAAAATGCTCGAAAACGTTTTCGTAAATTGTTATTTTTTTACAATTAGTTTTTTAAACTGTTTTTAAACCATTAAGATATGAAGGGTTTTATTATTCTTGCAAAGACGCAGTGTAGCAAAGATGTTAGTTGAATATTTTTATATTTTTATATTGAATGATTTTTATTAAACAAATCATTTTACACCATTAAGATATTAATGGTTTTCTGAATTTTATATAATAAAAATACTATTTTGAAAAAGGAATGATAATTTTAGTTTCCCATTCTAGTTCATTTCCGCCATTAAAAGGATTCGCAAAGAAATGTTCTAGTGGTTTTTTGCTTAATTTATAATTGTGATTTTTTGCATAATCAATTAAAGTAAACCAAGCTCTATCTGATGTTCTATAATTTCCATAATATGTTGCCATAAGTCCTTTTAATGCTGGTAGTTTTTTAAATTTTACCAATGAATCACTAATTATTTTAGTGTTTTTATCAATTGGAAAACAGTAATTAAACTCTAAAGTTTCTTTGTTTTCTTCCCAATTTAGAACTTCTAAATAAGGTTTTCCATTAATTTTAATTGAATTATTATGTAAAAAACCTGTAATTTTTCCGTCGTTCATAATCATTGTTTGTGCTTTTTCCTGCATTACACTTTTTAGATTAATGTAAGCCACTAATGTTTCTTCAGAAGTTCCGACACCATCAATTTTAACTTTATGAGTTTTTAAATGTTGGTTCAATCCATCACGAAAATCTTCAATTTTTTTAAGTTGTTCTTGTTTGAATTTTGTATTGAAAAAAGGCGCAGTCAATCGGTTGTAAATACTTGCATTTTTCTCGTTTATATCAACACTTACTTGGGTTATGGAATCGTTTATCGTATTCATTTTCCATGAATAAGTATACGAATTTGTCCCAGAAATCAGTTCTTGTTTTATAAAATCGAAATTTTGTTTTTCAATAATTTTATACTTTTTATTTGTATTTTGAGATTGCACTTTTGACCAATCTTGAATTCCTTGAAAAATAGTTCTTGTGGCTGCTTTTGCTTTAAAATTTATAGTATAATCGCTTTTTTTAATAAATAAATACCAAATTAAAAAAACGGAAAAAAGGATAACAAATGCGGAAAGTAATTTTTTATTCTGAAACATTTTATTTTATAAATTTTAATTTTTTAACAATATAATCTCCAATTCTTGAACCTTGTGCAATTCCATTTTCTATGGCTGCTTTGTAATGAATTCCGCCATAAAATCTACTCATAGAAGCTTCTTTTGAGGCAAGATTAAAGGATTTAAATTTTCTGCTTGGCAATCCAAAAGGTAATTCGGTATCATCTAAATAGGCAAAATTATCACCAAAAACTGAAGTTAAAACAGTTGCCGAACAAGTTGAAGCCACAGAATGTCCGCTTGTATATTCAGGAAATGGTGGCGTTTGCAATAATGGTCGCCAGTCTTCGTCAATTGTCTGATTGATAACTGTTTCTGGTCGCACAACATTGCTTCTGTATTTTTCATCCCAACAACTTATGAACGACTCGAACAATCCTATTGATGTTGCAGTGTAAGCATAAACGGTTTTTTCAAAATTGGCTTTCGATGTTTTACAGGCAATTTTTGTAATTCCCATCCAATGTCCGCCAGGTGTAATTTTCTTTTTGGCAAACATCATATGTCCTTGATTTACGGTTACATAAGGATTGCAATCC
>NZ_JAYVFH010000037.1:0-3894 GCF_043773265.1 Flavobacterium sp.
ACCAAAATTATTTTTATGGGAAAAGGAAGTGCACCAGTAATTTTGTCTGATAAATAGTTTTTCTAAAAGTTTATTCGGTAATTTGAATTCGAATAACCATATTAACAAATAAACAAATTAACATTAGTATGCAATTACCAAAATTTGTACTAGCAGACAACTCCGAATTTCCAGATGATATATTTATTATTCATTTAGATTTCCCAAGGTTTATTATCAATTTAAAAGATGATGAAGTAGAGTTTCTTGAAGATTTAGAAGGAGAAGACGAAACCGAACTAGAAAGCGAAATGGAGCATTTGATTACGCTTTCGGGAGAATTCTATGATAAAGAAATGAAACTTTACGAAGAGTAAGTTATTTAAAATATTTTGCCAACAAAACTTGAGCAGCTGCAAATGGTGAAATTTCATCATTTTGCACTGCTTTTTTATTTTCTTCAAGTAATTTTATTATTTCAGGATGATTGTGAAAATTATTTTTCAATTGCTCATCAATAGTTTCCATCATCCAATATTGATTTTGCTCTTTTCTTTTTTCGATAAAATAATGGTTTTCATTAACCAATTCAAAATACTCTGAAATTATTTTCCATACTTCTGGAATTCCTTCTTTAGTATATGAACTACAAGTAGATGCTACAGGAATCCAACCCGATTTTTTAGCAGGAAATAAATGTAAGGCACGATTAAATTCTGTTTTGGCAAGTTTGGCTTTATTGATATTATCACCATCAGCTTTGTTAATTATTATTGCATCTGCCATTTCCATAATTCCTCTTTTAATTCCTTGCAATTCGTCGCCAGCACCAGATATTTTTAAAAGTAAAAAGAAATCAACCATACTATGAACTGCAGTTTCGCTTTGTCCAACACCAACCGTTTCTATAATAATTATGTCAAATCCTGCTGCTTCACAAAGTATAATTGCTTCACGAGTTTTTCTTGCAACTCCACCAAGTGTTTCACCAGATGCAGAAGGTCTTATAAAAGCATTTTTATCTTTTACCAATTCTTCCATTCTAGTTTTATCACCAAGAATACTTCCATGTGAAATTGTACTACTTGGATCAACCGCAAGAACTGCAACTTTTTTACCTAAACCAGTTAAATATTTACCAAAAACTTCTATAAAAGTACTTTTTCCAACTCCAGGAACACCTGTAATTCCTATTCTTTTAGATTTATTGGCATGTGGCAAACAACCATTAATAATTTCATTAGCTTTATCAAAATGATTCGTGTTTGTACTTTCTACTATTGTTATAGAACGACTTAAATCGGTAATGTTTCCTTTTAAAATACCATCAATTAATTCTTTGGATGAAGGTTGATTTTTTCTATTAGATATAATTTTTTCAATAGATGAAGCACTGAAAGTTTTTGGCATTGCAATGCCATCTTTTTCTGATAAAGCCGATTTTTTTGAAGTTTTTTTCAATTTATTACTTTAGTTTATAAAACAAATTTAAGTAAAATAATTTCTTTGCGAACTTTGCTTTAAAACTTTGCTGCTTTAAGTTTAAAAAAAGTATTTTTGCAGTATTAAAATTTATTACTGTGCAAACCCAATCTGCAACTTTCAACAATAAAGAATTACTTCAAAAAACTGCTTTTTCAATTCTTTTTTCAATCAGTTTTGCTCATTTACTTAATGATTTAATTCAAGCCATAATTCCATCAATTTATCCAATCCTTAAAGAAAATTATCAATTATCTTTCACTCAAATCGGATTTATAACTTTTGCTTTTCAACTTACAGCTTCAATTTTTCAACCTTTTGTGGGATATTATACAGACAAACATCCAAAACCATTTTCTCAAATTTATGGAATGTTATTTTCATTGGCTGGAATTATTTCTATTTCATTTGCAGATAATTTCTATTGGATTGTAATTTCTGTAATGTTTATTGGAACTGGCTCTGCAATTTTTCATCCAGAATCAGCTCGAATTTCTAATATGGCATCTGGAGGAAAACGTGGTTTGGCTCAATCAATTTTTCAGGTTGGAGGAAATTTTGGTACAGCACTTGCGCCATTATTAGTAGCATTAATTGTAGTTCCTACTTCTCAAAAATATATTCTTTGGTTTGTAATTGCAGCTTTTCTAGGTTTGGGAATTTTAACCAAAATTGCCTATTGGTATCGTGACCATTTAGAATTAAGAAATTATTCTAAAGGCATTTCTCAGGATAATAATCTTTCAAAAAAGAAAGTCAATTTTGCCATTGGAATATTACTAACTGTAATTTTTTCAAAGTTTTTCTATTCGGCTAGCTTATCAAGTTATTATACTTTTTTTCTTATTGATAAATTTAATTTGTCAATACAAAATGCTCAATATCACATGTTTATTTACTTAATTGCATATGCTGTTGGAACAATTCTTGGTGGTCCATTGGGAGATAAATTTGGCAGAAAATATATAATATGGTTTTCAGTATTTGGCGCTTTTCCATTTGCGCTTTTATTACCATATGTAAACCTTTTTTGGACAGATGTTTTAATGATTATCATCGGAATAATAATTTCATCTGCCTTTCCTGCAATCATCGTATATGCACAAGAATTATTACCAAAAAAAATAGGTATGGTTTCTGGACTTTTCTATGGTTATGCTTTTGGAATGGGAGCTTTGGGTTCGGCTTGTTTAGGCATTTTAGCAGACCACACCTCTATTCAATATGTGTATACTATTTGTTCTTATTTACCATTAATAGGAATAATATGCTACTTTTTACCTAATCTGAAAACAAAAAAAATACTGGTGTAAGAAATTTATTTATTTAAAAATAAAAATTATGTTAAATTAAGTTAATTTGCTTATTTATGTTAATAATTTTTAAAAAAAAAATCACTTGATTTATATAATTAATTAAATTTGTGTATTATTAATTTAGAATATCACTACTACTTTTTTAATTTAATAATAAATAAGCCCTAAATTTTTAAAACATAGTTTTAAAAAGAATAACCTAGAATAATTCCTCAAATCTGGTTTTTATTAAACTTTTTTAAACAGTTTAATAAGGTGTGTTATTAAACATTTTGAAAAATATACATTTTTCAAAATTTGGGTTCTGCAACTTTAGATGTTGTTCTACATTTTTTTTTTTAACTAATAAATTTAATTTATGGATAGGTATTCATTTTTTATCATCCCCATTTATATCATTATTTTATAATTCCTACTCATAATATGGTTTAACTTTAAACATTTATATTATGAAAACAAATATTTTATTTCAGTCTGAGAAAATAACTAAAAGTCAATGCAGATCTTTATTTTCCTCAGAGTCAGTCAAAAACAAGTCAAGTTTCTTTGGTTGTTGGCGTACAATTACGACTTTCTTTTTTGCCTTTTTATTGTTTAATAATACTTCTTGGGCACAAAATGTAGCGGCTGACATTGACCAAGGTAAAAATGAGACACCTGGTAATATTACTAATCCAGTACAATGGGTTAATGGAAATTTAAATGCTAATCAGTCGCACCTTCTAGAAGGAATGTCAGTTCCATATCGTATGCGTATCACAGGTTTGACTAACGGCACTCACACACTTGTAATTGGGATTGACACTCGAGATGGAGATAAAGCAGCTCTTGACTATTATACTAGTTACCAGCGCTTAGAATCTCATGGTCAGTTTATTCCAGTTCATCCTGCAGAAACAGTTGATCCTCTTTTGGGTTTGGTAGGTTCGTTTTCAGGGCCTAATTTTGGTGATATTCCTCCTCCCAGCATAACAGGAACCCCAGTACTTGGTCAACCATTAGCTAGTTTCAATTCTTTGCCACTAGCTGAGCGCAAAATTGCTATCTGGAATGGTACAATAACTGCAGTTGCTTATGCACTTCAAGATCCACTTAACCAGGCAAGTTCTAAAACAAA
>NZ_JAYVFH010000038.1:0-9425 GCF_043773265.1 Flavobacterium sp.
TTGCAAAAAAATCATTCAAAACAATCCTAAATTAATCGATGCAATAAGTTTACAATTGCAAAGTGAACCTAGATTCATTTTTAAAAACATAATACTTCCCGAAGACAAGTTTAGTTTTACAATATGCAATCCACCATTTCATTCATCACAAGAAGAAGCAACTAAAGCATCGTTAAGAAAAGTTAATAATCTAGAAGACAAAAAAGTTTCAATACCAGTTTTAAATTTTGGAGGACAAACTACCGAACTTTGGTGTGATGGTGGCGAAATTGGTTTTATTACTCAAATGATATTTGAAAGTGTAAAATATCCGTTGCAATGCTTTTGGTTTACCACTTTAGTTTCCAAAAAAGAGAATATAAAAAGTATTTACAAAACTTTAAATAAAGTTGGAGCAGTAAAAATAAAAACAATTGAAATGGCACAAGGTCAAAAAATAAGCCGATTTGTAGCTTGGACATTTCTTAGTGAAAAACAACAGAAAGACTGGAAGTTTAGTGTTGATTAAACCTCAAACTTTGTAACTTTGCAACTCTGAAACTTTTCTATTTTATAAATGAAATTCCAAGTCGTATCCAATTATAAACCTACAGGCGATCAGCCACAAGCCATTGAAAAATTGGTAAAAGGAATTCTCGATGGCGAAAAATATCAAACACTGCTTGGTGTAACTGGATCTGGAAAAACATTTACTGTTGCCAACGTAATTCAACAAGTAGAAAAGCCAACATTGGTTTTAGCTCACAATAAAACACTTGCTGCACAATTATATTCGGAGTTTAAGCAATTTTTTCCTAATAATTCGGTTCAATATTTTGTTTCTTATTATGATTATTATCAACCCGAAGCTTATATTCCTGTTTCTGGTGTCTTCATAGAAAAAGATTTATCTATTAATGAAGAATTAGAAAAACTGCGATTAAGCACAACATCTGCACTACTCTCAGGAAGAAGAGATATCTTAGTTGTAGCATCTGTTTCTTGTTTATACGGAATTGGAAACCCAGTAGAATTTCAAAAAAATGTAGTTTCAATTGAAAAAAATCAAGTTATTTCTCGAACTAAATTATTGCATAAATTGGTTCAAAGTTTATATTCTAGAACCGAAGCCGAGTTTACTCCAGGAACTTTTAGAATAAAAGGCGATACTGTTGATGTTTTTCCAAGTTATGGCGATGAACCTTTTCGTATTCAATTTTTTGGTGATGAAATTGAAGAGATTGAAGCGTTTGATTTAAGAACTTCAAAAGTTTTAGAAAAATACGAAAAATTAAATATTTATCCAGCCAATATGTTTGTGACTTCACCAGATGTTTTGCAAGCTGCCATTTGGGATATTCAACAAGATTTAGTAAAACAAGTAGATTATTTTAAAGAAATTGGTAAACATCTAGAAGCAAAACGACTTGAAGAACGAACCAATTTTGACCTAGAAATGATTAGAGAATTAGGTTATTGCTCTGGAATTGAAAATTACTCTCGTTATCTTGACAGACGACTTCCAGGAACTCGACCTTTTTGTTTATTAGATTATTTTCCAGACGATTTTTTAATGGTTGTCGATGAAAGTCATGTAACAATTTCACAAGTTCATGCCATGTATGGTGGTGACAGAAGCAGAAAAGAAAACTTGGTTGAATATGGATTCCGACTTCCTGCTGCAATGGACAATCGACCTTTAAAATTTGAAGAATTTGAAGGTATGCAAAACCAAGTTATTTATGTTTCGGCAACTCCTGCTGATTATGAATTACAAAAGTCAGAAGGCATTTATGTAGAACAAGTTATTCGTCCAACCGGATTATTAGATCCAATTATTGAAGTAAGACCAAGTTTAAACCAAATAGACGATTTAATTGAAGAAATTCAACTCCGATGCGAAGCAGATGAACGCGTTTTAGTAACAACTTTAACCAAAAGAATGGCTGAAGAATTGTCAAAATATTTAACCAAAGTTGCAATAAGATGCCGCTATATCCATTCTGATGTTGACACATTAGAACGTGTTGAAATTATGCAAGATTTAAGAAAAGGTTTATTTGATGTATTAATTGGTGTAAATCTTTTACGTGAAGGTTTAGATTTACCTGAGGTTTCGTTAGTTGCAATACTTGATGCTGATAAAGAAGGATTTTTACGAAGTCATCGTTCTCTTACACAAACTGTTGGTCGTGCAGCTCGAAACGTAAACGGAAAAGCTATTTTGTATGCCGATAAAATAACAAACAGCATGCAAAAAACAATTGACGAAACCAATTATAGAAGAGAAAAACAAATTGAATACAATACTAAAAACGGACTAGAACCAAAAGCTCTTAATAAAAGTTTAGGAAATGCATTAAGTAACAATTCAGTTTCTACACAATATTATGAAAACCAAGTTTTAAAAGCTGCCGAACCACAAAGTGAGTATTTATCTAAACCAGAAATAGAAAAGAAAATTCGTGATGCAAGAAAAGCAATGGAAAAAGCTGCCAAAGATTTAGATTTTATGCAAGCGGCGAAATATCGTGACGAAATTAAAGCGTTGCAGGAGAAAATTTAATAATTGAAAATTTATTTTATTATTGTAACTTTGTTATTCTAAATATTAAAAATATGGAACTTATAGAAATCAATCCTAAAATAATGCTTGGTAAACCTGTAATAAAAGGAACAAGAATCACAGTTGAATATATAATTTCTCTACTCTCTCAAGACATTAGCATTAATGAAATTTTAGCTGAATATAAAGGTTTAGAAAAAAAACAAATTCTCGCTTGCCTTCAATATGCAGAAAATATTTTAGAGAAAACCACTACTTTCGATTTAGATAAAATAGCTTCCTAATGCGTTTTTTAGTTGATGAATGTGTTGGGACAACTGTTTCAGAATTCTTAAAATCTACTAATCATATTGTAATTTCAGTTTTTGATGAGTTAAGAGGATCAACTGATGATGAATTATTATTTAAAAGTAATACAGAAAATTATATTTTGATAACTTCAGATAAAGATTTTGGAGAAATGGTTTTTAAAAATCAAAAACCTCATAACGGTATAATTTTAATTCGATGTAAACCCAATAATTTCAAGCAAAAGATTTTAGTTTTAACTAAATTGCTACAAAATTATTCTGCAAAATTAGAAAATAATTTTGTTGTTGTAACTAATGAAAATGTTAGGATAATAACTAAATAACTAACGATGTTTCGTTATATACTTGAATCCGCCTAACTTAATTCAATTGTTCCTGAAAAACTTCTAATAAAAAATCTGGATGAACCATTCTAGTTGGAGATTTTGCCATTTCTTTTAAAACTCTTCTTATTGCAAATGGATTTAATCCCATATTAATTCCTATTTCATGAATTTTAACTTCTTCTCTTTCATGCAAAACGCCATCACAATGCATCAACAAAGCCAATCTATAAAATTGTTGAATACGCTCAAACTCACTTTTTATTACTTCACTCCTATTTTCTTCATGAAAAAGTTGCTTTAACTCCTCGTTATTTACTCCAAGTTCAACAGCAACTAATGTCAAAAACATATATTCTCTTTCATGCAATTCACCATCAATTATTGCAAATGCAATCATGTCGGCAAGCAAACTCATTTTTTGTACTTTTGTAGGCATAAACTAAAATTTTAGCTAAAATAGTATTTATTTATAAAAAATAAAATTTATCCTTTTGAAAAATTTCTTTTTACTCTTTTTCTCTTTCTTTTTTGGATTTTTGAATGCTCAAGAAAGTACAGCATCTATACAAGTTTCTACTTTTTCAATTGAAGCACCACAACTTAAAACCACAAAGAAAATTTGGGTTTATCTACCAAAAAACTATCAAAATTCAACAAAAAAATATCCTGTAATTTATATGCACGATGCTCAAAATTTATTTGATAAAAAAACATCTTATGCTGGCGAATGGAATATAGATGAAACTCTAGATAGTTTAAATGCACAAATAATTGTTATTGGAATTGAAAATGGTGGCGAAAAACGAATGGAAGAATTAACACCTTTTAAAAACGAAAAATATGGTGGAGGAAACGCAGATAATTATTTAGATTTTACTGTAAATACGTTAAAACCATTTGTCGACAAAACTTACAGAACCAAAACAGCTGCTAAAAACACTTGCATATTTGGAAGTTCTCTTGGCGGATTAATTTCCTATTATGCACTTTTAAAATACCCAAAAGTTTTTGGAAAAGCTGGTGTATTTTCGCCATCATTTTGGTTCAACAGAAAAGAAATTTTTGAAATGACCGAAAAAACCAAAAAATTGAAAAGCAAAATTTATTTCCTCTGTGGCGATAATGAAGGTGACGATGATATGTTGAGAGATTTAAACAGTATTGAATACAAAGTAAACACTATTCGTTGCGAATGCAAAATGTTAAATAAAAAAATCATTGTCAAAGCAGGACAACACAACGAAAAATTATGGCGAGAAGGATTTAAAAAGGCGTATCTTTGGCTTTTTTAAAAGTTTAATGGTTTAAAAAGAGTTTAAAATAGTTACTTTACTCTACTGCAAATTAAACATTAAACAACATTAAACATAGTAAAACAATTTTAAACTTTATTCAAAATGAACAATAATGATATTTTTAAAAAATTAAGAGTTGCATTAATGCTTCGCGATGATCAAATAGTAGATATTTTACAATTGGTAGATTTTAAAATAACTAAATCTGAATTGGGTGCTTTTTTTCGTGATGAAAAACATGAAAATTTTGTAGAATGTGGAGATCAAATACTTCGTAATTTTCTTAATGGCTTAGTAATTCATTTACGAGGAACTAAAGAAAATCCAAAAAACCCAATGGATGTAATTGCTATTCATAAAAAAGAAGCGCAACCTAAAGTATTCACAAAATCTGAAGCAGCAACACCACCTAAAAAAGAATTTAAACCTGGAGACTTTAAGAAAAAACCAGCTTCAAATCAAAAATTTAAAGACAAAAAACCTGCAAAGAAAATTGAAATCATAGAGAAGGTGCAGTATAAAAATGGCAAAAACAACAAATAGTTTTTGTACATTTGAAATAACCTTAAAACCAAAAAAACATGATTAAAAATGTAGGTCAAACTGACAAAATTGTTAGAATTGTTTTAGCAATAATTTTAGCTGCTCTTGATTATTTTGAAGTAGTAAAAGGAGCTTCTTCATGGATTTTATCTGTTATTGCAATACTACTTTTGGTTACTGCTTTTATAAATTATTGTCCTGTTTGGAAATTAATAGGAAAAAATACTGCAACATTTACTAAGTAAAATTTTTAAATAAAATAATTAATGATTCCCGTTTAGTTTAAAAAACTAAACGGTTTTTTTTGTTTTTTTTTAACTTAAAATTAATTTAAAAATAAAATTTAAAAGGTAAATTTGAGTAACATTAAATTTTATTAAAATGAATTCAAAAGCACTCCTTGGTGAATTTTTACACGAAGTAGAAAACACCCGTAAATTATTAAAAGCAATTCCAGATAGCGCCTTAAATTTCAAACCATCTGATATTTCTTGGACAACAGGACAATTGGCATCTCATATTGCTGAGGTTTATAATTGGTATTACAACACACTTGTAGAAGACGTTTTTGATATGGCAACATACAAATACGACAAAGGTGATATTAGTAAAGCATCTAATATTGTAGCTAAATTTGAAGAGAATGTTAAAAATGCACAAATGCATTTAGAAAACATAAAAGAAGAAGATCTTTATAAAAATTGGTCAATGAATATGGACGGCAAAGAAATTATGGCTCCAATGATGAGAATACAAGTAATAAGAGGTTTTTTAATGAATCATTTATACCATCACAGAGGAGAAATGATTGTTTATCTTAGATCAACTGGCAACAAAGTTCCAGGATTATATGGACCAACTTATGAAGAATCTAATGTTAATGAACTACAATCTGTCTAATTTAATTTATAAAAAAAACCGTCAAAAAAAAATTAATTTTTTGACGGTTTTTTTTTATTATTTTTTTTTAAGATAAAGCAGCTTGAACTTGATCTGCAGCTTCTTGAAACTGTACTGCTGATAAAATTGGCATACCAGAATTATCTATTAATTCCTTAGCAATTTCGGCATTTGTACCTTGTAATCTTACAATAATTGGAACTTTAATTGCATCACCCATATTTTTATAAGCATCAACAACTCCTTGTGCAACTCTATCACAACGAACGATTCCTCCAAAAATATTAATCAAAATAGCTTTTACGTTAGCATCTTTCAAGATAATTCTAAAAGCTAGTTCTACACGTTTTGCATCAGCAGTCCCACCAACGTCCAAGAAATTTGCTGGTTCAAATCCTGCATATTTAATTAAATCCATTGTTGCCATTGCAAGTCCAGCACCATTTACCATACAACCCACAGTTCCGTCAAGGTCAACATAGTTTAATCCAGCAGCTTTTGCTTCAACTTCAATTGGATTTTCTTCTCTAACGTCTCTATATTCAGCCAATGCAGGATGACGATACAAAGCATTATCATCAAGATTTACTTTAGCATCAACAGCAATAATTTTATTATCAGATGTTTTTAAAACCGGATTAATTTCAAACATAGATGCATCAGAACCAATATAAGCTTTATACAAAGCATCAATAAACTGAACCATTTCTTTAAAAGCATTTCCAGAAAGACCTAAATTAAAAGCAATTCTTCTTGCTTGAAAACCTTGCAATCCAACATTTGGATCAATCTCTTCGTGATGAATTAAATGTGGCGTATGTTCTGCAACTTCTTCAATATCCATTCCACCTTCAGTAGAATAAACAATCATGTTTTTGGCAGTTGCTCTATTCAATAATACCGACATATAAAATTCGCTTGTTTCACTCTCACCAGGATAATAAACATCTTCGGCAATTAAAACCTTATGCACTTTTTTTCCTTCAGCACTTGTTTGTGGTGTAATTAATTGCATACCAATAATTTGCTCAGCCAATTCCTCAACTTGTTGCAAGTTTTTAGCAAGCTTCACTCCACCACCTTTTCCTCTTCCTCCAGCGTGAACTTGTGCTTTAATAACGTGCCATCCAGTTCCAGTTTCAGCAGTTAATTGTTTAGCAGCAGCAACCGCTTCTTGCGGATTATTTGCCACATAACCACGTTGCACTTTTACACCATAACTGGCTAATATTTCTTTTCCTTGGTATTCGTGTATGTCCATATTGAAGTTTAATTTATTTTTTAGATACCGAAATAAATTCGGTAAAATGTGGCACAAAAATAACTAAATTTCATCAATTATAAAAACAAATTATTTTTATTTAGAATTTATGCTGATGTATTTCAGTAGCGAATCTTTAAGGCATTTTCTATAAGCCATTATCCTGCTGTTGCAAGTCGCTTTTATCTTGTTTTTAATGACAAGATAAAGAGCTCCAACAATTGCAACATCAGGGCTAAAAAATCAATGTAAGTACATTAAAATCATAATTAAGCAACAAATATTCAATAATTTATAATACATTTGATAATAACCATTGCAACTAAAAAAAATGCAAAAAATGATTGCAGAAAACGAAAATCTGTTTCTAAGAGAATTAAACCATACCGATATTGAAGTTTTATTTGAATTATATTCAGATAAAGAAGCAATGAAATTTAGAGGAAGTAAAACTTTTGAAAACATTGAAGAAGCAGTTATTATGCTAAATAATGTAATTGAAAATTATAAAACTAAAACCGAGTTTAGATATGGAATCATTGAAAAAATCTCTAATCAATTAATTGGCACTTTTCTTATTGTGCCAATTTCAAAAACAAAATGCAAAATAGGTTGTTCAATAGGAAAAAAATATTGGCGATTAGGATATGGTTCTCAAGTCATGACAATTATGTTTCAATATTTACAAAATATAAAATACGAAACTATAATTGGATTAATAAAAAAAGAAAACATTCCATCAATAAAACTTGTCGAAAAAATGAATTTTACATTAATAGAGCAAACAGAATATCCTGAATTTTATTTATATGAAAATATAATTAATTCATAAATTTTAGAAAATTATTTTTATTTATATTTGAAAAAACTTTAAATCAACTATGAAAAATATTATTTTATTATTAATGTTAAGCTCAAGTTTGTATTCTCAAAAAACAACTATTAATAAAATATTAATTCCATATAGAGAAAAAAATCTTTGGGGTTTTTCAGATACTTTAGGAAACATAAAAGTAAAACCCATATATAAAGACGTAAAAAGTTTTTTTATTGATGAAGAAACCAATTTTACGGCTAGATATGTTGTAAAGACCAATAAAAAATACTTTGTAATTGACCAAAACAGTAAAGTTTTATTACCAGAGTTAAATAATTATGATTCAATTTATATAAATAAATTATACTATGATCGCTTTTCAATTTATAGAAACGGAAAAACGGGTATTTTTCTTAAAAACAAAGAACTTATACCTTGTATTTATGATAAATTAAGTATTGCAACAAATGAAAGTTATTACGTTAAAAACGGAAAATTAGAAGGATTAATCAATTCTTCTGGCAAAATTATAATTCCATTAAAGTATAAAAATGTGCATCCATCTTGGGAAGATAATGATAAAAACAATTCAGAGTATGTTTGGGTTGCCGAAGGAGAGTTTCATGAAAAAAAGTTTTATGATAAAAAAATAAATCCAGAAAAATACGATGGTGAAATTTATGAAAAAACTTTAGCCCAAGAACCAGGTTCTAAAGATTATGAATCCTATCTTGAGAAAAAAAGAATTGAACTTAAAAAAATATATGATGAAGTCGATATCGATGCATACAATAGTGTTGCCTATGTAACTAAAAATAATAAAAAAGGACTTGTAATGCTATATAAAATGGAAGAAATTATAAGACCAATTTATGATGAATTAGTCAATTATGGTTGGGATAAATCAGAATCCGTTTATAAAGTAAAACTCAATAATAAATATGGTTTAGTAAAACCTAGAAATGTAATTGTTTTAAATTGTGAATTTGACGAAATAGAAGCTGATAGAGTTTTAGTTAAAGATGGTAAAAAAGGATTTATAGTTTTCAATACCATTTATCCTTACATAAAACCCAAATATTTAACTATAAAAAGTATTGAAGGTGTTCAAGTCAATGAAAACTGGCAATTTGGATTATTTGAAGTTACAACTCCTAATGGAAAAGGTTTTGTGGGAGAAAATGGGGTCGAATTTTTTAAAGATTAGTTTGATAATATCGTTCTTCAATTCGCTTAATATCTTTAATAGTATTCTTAGCCCAAAGAAATCTTTTTTCAAGAATTTCAGCTTCTGTTAATTGCCAATTGATGTCTGATTTGTGCAATCTACTCATTAAATTCTGAATAATAATGGCTGCCGAAACTGAAATATTTAAACTTTCAGTAAAACCAGCCATCGGAATTTTTAAAAATCCATCTGCTTTTTG
>NZ_JAYVFH010000039.1:0-2963 GCF_043773265.1 Flavobacterium sp.
CTTTTTTATATTTTGTACCAAGTATTAATTTATAAAGAATGGAGATTTATAAACAAATATTCATAAAAATATTAGTTTACTAAATCTCCAATTATTAATTGCATAACCAAGGTTTGATTAAGATAAATAAAAAGGTTTCCATTGCTGACAACCTTGAATATTAGTAATAAAATAAATTGTAAAAATTAAACTTCAAGTTGTTTTGAAATTTAGACTTTATTATTTATTATTATCAATAACATAGTTTAAAACCTTAGTCATCAAATGCACTCTGTCTTTACCAAAAACATTGTGTTTAGCCATTGGATAAGGAAAAAAGTCAATTTGCTTTCCAGCTTCTACAAACTTTTTTACTAATGCTAAGTTGTGTTGCATTACAACAGTATCATCACTTGTACCATGAATTAATAATAGTTTTCCTTTCAAATTATTTACGTAATTTAATGTACTCGCTTCATCAAAACCTTTTTGGTTTTCTGTAGGCGTATCCATATATCGTTCGCCATACATTACTTCATACCATTTCCAATCGGTAACTGGTCCGCCAGCAACTCCAACTTTAAAAGCATCTGGTTTTCTTAACAATAATGATGTTGTCATAAATCCGCCATAACTCCAACCGTGAACTGCAAGACGATTTCCATCTACATATGGCAATGATTTTAAATAATCTACACCTTTCATTTGATCTTCAATTTCGTTACTTCCACATCTTCTGTGAATGACACTTTCAAAGGCAAAACCACGATTGTCAGATCCACGATTGTCTACTGTAAATACCAAATATCCTTGTTCTGCCATCCAATACATCCAAAGATTTGCTCCATCAAGATATGAATTTGTAATCATTTGAGCGTGTGGTCCGCCATAAACATAAACTAAAACTGGATATTTTTTTGTAGCGTCAAAATTACTTGGTTTTATTAATCTTGTAAATAAATCGGTTGTTCCATCGGCAGCTTTTATGGTTTTTATTTCTGCTGAACCCATTTCGTAACTTTCGTATTTATTTTTACTTTCTAAAACTGTTTTTGATTTTAAATTTTTGTCGTATAATAATGATTTAGAAGGTAATGAATGATTGGAATATTCATCAAAAAAAGCACTTCCGTCAAAATTCGGAATAAAATTATGAACTCCTAAATCTTTTGTAATCAAGGTTTGTTTGCCTTTTAAATCTACTTTGTACCCCAACATATTGGTTCCAGTTTCGCCAGTTGCTTTAAAATAAACTTCGGTTCCTGTTGCGTTTGCTCCAATAATTTCTCTTACAGGAAATTTATTATTGGTTAATTGCTTGATTAATTTACCGTCAATAGAGTAGTAGTACAGTTGTTGGAAACCATCTTTTTCACTAAACCAGATAAAATTGTTAGAATTTTTGTTTGGGAAAAAAGCATCATGTTCTGGTTCAACCCATTTATCATTAATCTCGTTTAGAATTGTTCTTATAAATTTTCCAGAATTAGCATCATAAACATTTAAACACATATCGTTTTGAGCACGATTTACTTCTGCAATCAACACAAATTTTTCGTCTGGCGACCAAGAAAGATTGGTTAAATAATCGTCTGGATTGTTTCTGGGTACAATAAAAACTGTTTTTCCAGAAGCCAAATTATAAATTCCAATTTTAGGTTTTTCAGATTTTTGACCAATCATTGGATATTTCATATTGATTAACTTTCCAGGAGTTTCATTAATATCAAGAATTGGATAATCGGCAACATCAGTTTCATCTTTTTGATAAAATGCTAAGAAAGACGATTTTGGCGACCAAAAAATACCACCAGAAATCCCGAATTCACTTCTAGAAACCGCTTGACCAGAAACTATATTTTTATCAGAATTGGAAGTAATAGCAATTTTTTCTTTGTTTTTATTTAAGATGTAAAGATTGTTTTCTTCGGTAAATGCTAAATTATTTTTTGATGCATCAAAGGTTGTGTTCTCAAATGTTTCGGTAGTATCTTGATGTAATTTCCCAGATTTGGTTGCAATAGAATACGTGTAATATTTTCCAGCATCAGTAACTAAAAGAGTATTTGAATCTATCCATTCTGTTCCAAAAAAGTTTTTTATTTTTGTGCCTAATGTAGTATTGATTTCAGATAATGTTACTAATTCTTTAGAGGAAGAATCTTTTGTAGAAGCTGTTACCATTTTAGTCCAAGCATCGGTATAATAAACATAGTTTGAAGTAGTTGGAATCCATTGAAAACCTGTTAATTTTTCGGCTCCAAATTTTCTATTTTGTTGTAAAACACCTTCTTCGAGTGTGATTTTTTTTAGTTGAGCATGAGAAGTAATCGCGATAAAACAACTTATAAAAAGCATGATTTTTTTCATAATGATTTTTTTTCAAAAATAGCAAAACTTCCTCTAACTTAAATAAAAACTTTGCGACCTTTGTATAAAATAATGTAACAATGAAAATAAACCCAAAAAACGGAATTGATCAATTGCTTTTCGGAATGAAGCAGAAAGATGTAATTGCTATTTATGGAAACCCAGATAAGCAGTTTGTTGATGATGATAAAAATGTAATTTTTTTATATTATAATAAAAAATTGCGATTGACTTTTTATGAAGATGAAGATTACAGATTGGGATATATTATTTCATCTAATACAGATTTAGTTTTATTAGACAAAAAAGTAATTGGAAGAAATGTAATAGAAGTAAAAAATGAATTGCCATTTAAATCATGGGAAACAGAAGATTTTGACTCTACTGAAAATCATTTTAATGAAAGTAATTGGTTAATTCTGCAATCTGAATTTGATGAAATTATTAGGGTAGAAATAGGAGCAATTATCAATGATAATGATCAATTTGATTGGAAGTTTAAAAAGTAATAAATCAAAAAGCACCAATTTTCAATTGAAAAATTAGTGCTTTTTTAAATTTAATAAATTAAATTATTTTGTTGGCATAGTTTCTAGTAATTCAACTTCAAAAAT
>NZ_JAYVFH010000040.1:0-7383 GCF_043773265.1 Flavobacterium sp.
CATTTGAAAATGAAGAAGTTACAGCATCATTATTTGACGATAAAGAAGAAGAACATACTATTAAAAGAACCTACCAAATTCATAAAAAATATATTGTAAGTCCCATAAAATCAGGTATGTTAATTATGGATCAAAGTCGTGCTCATCAACGAGTTTTATATGAGCAATTTTTAACTAATATGACTGTTCACCACGCGTCAAGTCAGCAATTATTATTTCCATTAGAATTGTATTTTTCTCATAACGAAATGAAATTAATTACAGAATTGCAACTTTCTTTAGAAAACACAGGATTTGTTTTTGATGGTTTTCAAACTGATGCAATACATATTTCGGGAATACCGGTAAATACTACAGAAAGTGAAGTTTCAATAGTTTTAGAACAATTAATTAGCGATTTGCAAGACGGAATTCCAGACAGTAGTTTTTCTCAAAATGATACAATTGCTAAATCAATGGCAAAAAGTTTGGCTGTAAAAACTGGAACTTTTCTAACCGAGAAAGAGCAAGAAAATTTAGTAAATAACCTTTTTGCTTGTAAAGAACCTAATGTTTCTCCTTTTCTAAAACCAACTTTCATTACTATGAGTGTTGAAGATATTGATAAAAAATTTGTTATATGATGAATATTACACCAGTTGTTAAACAACTTTTAATACTTAATATTATATTTTTTATTGGAACTCAATTGGTTCCAATTGCTGATACTTATTTTGCATTATATTATTTTGAAAGTCCAATGTTCAAGTTTTGGCAACCATTGTCACACATGTTTATGCATGCCAATTTGATGCATATTTTCTTTAATATGTTTGCTTTATTTTCTTTTGGTAGTGCTTTAGAGCATTTTTGGGGTGGAAAAAAATTCTTGTTTTTTTATATCTCTTGTGGTCTTGGAGCTGCTTTGTTACATTCGGCTGTGAATTATTTTCAAATACATTATTTATTAGATACTGTTTCAAGTTTAAATTTTTCTAAAACAGACATCACAGTTTTATTGAATTCAGATTTGCGAAATGCATTTGACGATGAAGGAAAAATGATTGCAAGTTCAGTTCAATCTATTTTAGAAAAAGCGAATTGTAGTCAAGAACAATTTAATGTTATTGCTAATGCAAATTCTTTATCAAGAACTCCAGCAGTTGGAGCTTCTGGTGCTGTTTATGGACTTTTAGTTGCGTTTGCATTTATGTTTCCAAATGCAGAATTGGCAATGATGTTTATTCCAATTCCGATAAAAGCTAAGTATTTTGTTCCTGGATTATTGTTATTAGATTTAGTTTTAGGTTTTAAAGGAAGTTCTATTTTTGGTTCTAGTAGTTCAGGTGTTGCACATTTTGCTCATATTGGCGGAGCAATAACTGGTTTTATAATGATGTGGTTTTGGAAAAAAAATCAGTTTAATAATAAACGTTGGAATTAAAATGACAGTAATTCAAGATTTAAAACTTCAATACAAAATAGGTGGAATTGCTATTCGGCTAATTTTTTGGAATTTATTACTTTTTATTATTGCTGAAATAGTTTTTGCTCTTTTAAAATTATTTACTCCAGCAATTAATTATATAGAATTTGTAAGTTTATCTTCTAATGGGATTGATTTATTATGGAAACCTTGGTCAATAATTTCGTATGCTTTTTTTCATAGTGGTGCAATACATTTAATTTTAAATATGTTGATGTTGTTTTATGTTGGAAGATTATTTACCACATTTTTCACTCAAAAACAATTACTTGGAACATACATTTTAAGTGCAATTTTCTCAGGTTTTGTATATATTATTGGTTATACTTTTCTTCCTGCATTAGTTGGTGTTACTGTTGAAATGGTTGGCGCATCAGGAGCAATAATGGCAATTTTGTTTGCAACGGTAACCTATCAACCATTTATGGATGTTAGATTGTTTGGCGTTTTTAAATTACAGTTATGGCAAATTGCATTTTTGTTTATATTTATCGATTTGGTTCAATTGCCAATGAACAATACTGGCGGACACATTGCTCATTTAGCTGGAGCATTATTTGGATTTATTTATATCAAACTTCTTATAAAAGGAACTGATTTAAGTTCAATTATTACCAATATTATTGATTTTGTTGTTAATTTGTTTCAAACAAATAAATCTAAACCATTTAAAAAAGTTCATGTTAATCCAAAAAAACCAACAATTAAAGCCCAAAGTAAGATTGTAACAAAAGATAAAACGCAACAACAAATAGACGAAATTCTTGATAAAATTGGTCAATCGGGATATGATAGTTTAACTGCTGACGAAAAAGAATTTTTGTTTAAAGCAGGGAAGTAAGTGTTTAGTAATCAGTGTTCAGTTAGCAGAAAACAGATTGCAGAATTATAGAATCAAAAAATAAATGAAGAAACTTTCTAGGTTTAATAAAGTAATGTTTTTTTTCAATATAGTTTTAACTGTATTGACGTTTCTTGCCTATGTATTACCTTTTCTAGCTCCAAAATTTTTTCCTTTTCTGTCTGTATTGACATTGGTTTTACCATTGTTTTTAGTTATAAATGGTTTGTTTTTTGTTTATTGGATGTTGCAGTTAAAACGTCAAATGGTATTGTCTGGAATTGTATTGATACTTGGAATAACATTTGTAAATAAATTTTATAAATTTTCATCTCAGGAACAAGTTGTTGAAAATCAAGATTTTATTGTAATGAGTTATAATGTTAGATTGTTTAACCTTTTTCAATGGATTGAACGCGAAAATGTAAAATATGAAATGAAGGCATTTATTAACGAGCAAAATCCTGATATTTTATGTATTCAAGAATATTCTGAAACAGCAAAAGTCGATTTAAGAGTTTACAAACATAAATTTATTTTTATGCAAGGAAATAAAATAAAATCTGGACAAGCTATTTTTTCAAAATATCCAATTATTGATAATGGAAATATTGAGTTTCCAGAATCTGATAATTTAATTGTTTATGCTGATATTAGAAAAGCAAATGATACAATTCGAGTTTATAATATGCATTTGCAATCGATAAAAATCTCACCAGATGTTAATGAAATACAAGAAAATGTTGAATCTATTGATCAAGCCAAATCGGAAATAGTTTTTAAACGAATAGGAAAAGCATTTACAAAACAACAACTACAAGCCGAAATTTTAATGAAACACAAAAAGACGTGTAACTATCCGATGATAATTTGTGGCGACATGAATAATAGTGCTTTTTCGTATGTTTACAGAAGTATAAAAGGCGATTTGAATGATTGCTTTGAAGAAGCTGGAAAAGGTTTTGGAGAAACCTATAGTTTTAAATATTATCCTGCTAGAATTGATTATATTTTTACAGATAAATCAATAGTTGTTAAAAATTTTCAAAATTTTACTCAGTTTAAAAATTCTGATCATTTTCCTATTGTGGCTCGTTTAAAGATGGAATAAATTATTTTAATTCTTGTTTTTTTAAATAATCTAGGGCATATCGTCCTTCATTAAAAAGTAAATCTAAAATACTTAGGTTATTAATAAAACCATGTTTTTCTCCAAATACTTGTGTATATGATTCTAGTATTGAAGTATCTTTTTTTCCGATTGCTAAAGGCCTAAAATCTTGATAGTCTTTAACTTCATGAAAATATTCAGTGGTTTTTTTATAATCAAAAGCTAGTCCTAAACATTTGGCAACTATAGTCATTGCTTCAAAGTTTAAATCAATTAGAAATGTATGTTTTTTATCAAAAATTGGATAAATATCATCTTCAAAAAATTCAAAAAATGGTGAACTTCTGTAGGCAGCTTCGAGTGATTTAAAATGCTGTTTTTGCCAATTAAAATCGGTTTCAATTTTAATATCTCTAGTTTTTTGGTGTAATACTTTACTATGTTTTACAGGAACATTTAATAGTTGTAAACCATTTGGACTATAAATAAACATTCGATTTCTATTGGTTTGCTTCTGAAAATTATCATCAGTTTCAAATGTAATAGAATCGGCTTTTGCCATTGCAACAAAATTGCTTATTGATGGAAAATAAGTGGGTTGAAGTAGGATGTTAATTTGTTTATTTGCCAATTTGGTTATTTGTTTTCTATAGATTTATTAATTTGATAATTTCTAAGAGAATTTAGTTTATTTGTTATACTTTCTAACATTTCTCTTAATTTTAAATAATCTGTTTCTGAAACAAAATTTAATTCAAATGAAATAATTAACTGATTAAGAACTTCAACTGCTGATCCAAAAGCTATTGTAGTAAAATGTGCTTTATCTTTATAGCTTTTTCTTGCTGATCCTTCAGCAATATTTGATGCAATTGATATTGAAGCTCTTCTTAATTGTGACACTAGTCCATATTTTTCTATATCAGGAAATTTAGAAGTTATTTTATATAAATATTTTATAAAATCTTTTGCTTCTACCCATACTTCTAACTTTTCAAAAGAGAATATATACATAATTTAAATCTTACAAATAACCAAATTTACATATATTCAAATTAACCTTTAGTAACTTTTCTTTTTTTCCAAAAATAGTCACCAATAAAATATAATGCTAGAAATCCTAAAAACCATTTAAAATAGGAAACAGGTTCACCATCGCCACTAACTGTTGTAAACAATCTGCTCCAACGAATTTTCCAGTTTTTAATTCCGTCATTTATCCCATCAATACTCATCCAAATAAATATTGGTTTTCCAACAATATGATTTTCTGGAACATAACCCCAATATCTAGAATCTTCTGAGCGATGACGATTATCACCCATCATCCAAAAATAATCTTGTTTGAAAGTATATGATGTTTCTTTTTTATCATTTATATAAATATCACTTCCTTTTATTTCTAATTTATTATTTTCATAAATTGTAATTATTCTACTATAAAATGGTAAAGTTTCTAAATTTATGGCAACTGATTTTCCTTGTTTAGGAATGTAAATTGGACCAAAATTATCTAAATTCCAGTTTTTTGTATGTGGAAAAATTGTTTTGTCAATGTCTTTAGAAATAATTCTAGTTACTGATTTAATACCTGTTACTGATTTTAATTTTTCAACACTTGACATTGGTAGAGCACTAAAAAATAAAGTATCTCTTGTTTGATTTACACCATAAGCATCAGTAATATCTAGTTCTTTTATTATGTTTTCAAAATCGATTGGAGCATTTGAATCATAAGCAATTTTATATGAAAATTGAGGTTTGGCTCTTTCTGGCAAAACTAGTTCTTTACCATTTACAAATACAATTCCATCTTTAATAGACAATGAATCGCCAGCAATTGCAACACAACGTTTTACATAATTTGATTTTTTATCAATTGGTTTATCTGCTTTCATTCCGGATTTATCAAAAAATTTGTAAACAGTATCAACAGGCCAATTGAAAACTACAATGTCATTATTTTTGATTTTTTCATAACCTGGAAATCTAAAATACGGTAATTGAGGCCATTTTAAATAGGATTTTTTATGAATAAATGGAAGTGTATCGTGAACCATTGGTGCAGCAACAGCAGTCATTGGAGTTCTTGCACCGTAATTATATTTGCTAACAAAAAGAAAATCACCAACCAATAATGATTTTTCTAATGATGAAGTTGGAATTGTAAAAGGTTGAATAAAATAAGTGTGCACAAATGTAGCAACAATAATTGCAAATAGGAGTGAACCAACAGTATCTGAAACTGTGTTTGTTGGTTTTAAACTTCTGTCAGCAATGTAGTTAACGTCTTGAGTATAGTTGATATAATAAATATAGAAACCTAAAGTTATAACTCCTAAAAAAGTATCTAAAGAAGTGTTTTTACCAAAACTTCTTAAAGTTTCAACCCAAACAATTGGAAACATTAATAAGTTTATTACAGGAATAAATAATAAAAATGTCCACCAAGTTGGACGATTGATAATCTTCATCAATATTATTGAATTGTATAAAGGAATATAAGCTTCCCAAGATTTTCTTCCAGCTTTTTCATACAATCTCCATGTTCCCAATCCGTGAATTAGTTGAACTCCTAGAAAAAAGATAAACCATTGATATATTGTCATAATTTGTTTGATTTTAGATTATAGGTTGTTGAATCTTTTAATTTGTTACAAATATATTTTAAAACTATATTTAAAACTAAGAATTAATTTTTTTAGTTCATTATTTTAAAATTTTAGAATAAAAAAATCTCAATGTTAGATTGAGATTTAAAATATGTTTTTGATTCTAATAAAATAATTTTATTTTGTAATTAATTTTTCTACAAGTAATGTTAGTTTTTCTAAACTTTCCGCAATTTTAAGAATTGCTTCTGTAGAATTAATTTTTGTATTTGGGCAATTTACTAATGCAATTCCATTTTTTTTGTTTTTTATATTGACACTGTATATTTCATCATCAAAGTCATTTACTTCAACACCAAAATATTCTGCAAGTTTAATTAGATTTTCTCTTTTAGGAGTTGAAACATTATTTTCCCAATCGCTATAAGTACTTTGTACAATTTCTAAATCATAAGCAACTTGCTCTTGTTTTAAATCCTTGCTAGTTCTTAAATCATATAATTTTTTTCCTAATGACATCTTATTTTTTTTTGCTAATGTAAAAGTATTTTTTCAAATATCGGTTTTTCCGATAAAAAAATATTTATTCCGATTGTAAGATATTTTTTACTCTATTAAGTTTGATTAAAATTAACAAGTATGCAAATCAACTATTATAAGATTCAAAAAGCAATAGCTGAATTTATTTATCTATTTATAATCTTATTTTTTTGTTATACTGCTGTAAATAAATTAATGAATTTAGAATCGTTCAGAACTAATTTAGTCAAAACATCAATATTTAGCATTAAAACTGCGAATTATTTTTCGTATTTAGTTATCATAATTGAGTTATTTGTGGTCACAGTTTTACTTTTTTTTAAACAAAAAGGATTGTTGTTATTTTGTTTTTTGATTTTAATTTTCACATTGTATATTTCATTTTTAAGATTTAAAGGGTTTTATGAAGTATGCGGTTGCGGAGGAATTTTAAACGGTTTACAGTATAAATACCATATTTTAATTAATTTATGTCTAATAATTGGTTCAATTTATTGTTACTTAATTTTAAATAAAAATAGTGATGAAAAATAAATTTTTAATTGGAGTTATAACTGTTTTTTCTGCAATTTTTGTAAGCATTTTAATTCTCAATTTTTTAAATTCTAGTTCAAATAATGATAATTATTTTGAAAGGAAATTTTCAAAAAATGAAATTTTAATATTTCATAAGAAATACGAAAAGTTAGATAAAAAAAGTATTTATGAATTATATTATAGTAATACATCAATTATAGAGGGTAGCCAAAAAAACATTGGAAATAATAAAAAAACTTATAATTTAAATTTTTCAGATTTATCTTTTTCAAACAAG
>NZ_JAYVFH010000041.1:0-19818 GCF_043773265.1 Flavobacterium sp.
ATTAGCGTGTAATATGAACCGAAAAGCAGTGCCGATGGATGTTGCTTTGAATTTCATTCAAACCGATTTCAATTTTGATGACAAAGAAGTTTCACAAGCTGTAACAAGTGCCTACGGAAATATTTTAGAATTTGGTAAAACCGAAAAAGCAACCATTCCAAATGAAAAACAAAAGAAACAAAATAGCAAAAATACTGATGATGAAGATGACGACGACGATGAGAAACCGAGAGTTACACAAATTGACAAACTCGAAAACTTTTTATCAGGAAAATATGTATTTCGGCACAACATAGTTTCCGGCAAATTAGAGTTTCAATATTTCGGTAAAAAGAAGTGGAACGTGATGAATGATTTTATAGAAAATTCAATGCTTCGAGAATGTCTAAAAGGAAGAATTAAAACAAATCTATCTTCATTACGAAACTTGCTTTATTCTGATTTCTGTGAACTGTTCAATCCATTTGAAGATTACTTTAAAAATTTACCTAAATACGATGAAAAAACAGATTATATTTTTCAATTAGCCAACACAATAACAACCACAAAACAAGAACTTTGGCAACAATGTTTCAAAAAATGGTTGGTAGCGATGGTTGGTTGTGTTCTGGATGATAAAGTAATTAATCATACTGTTATTGTATTTAGTGGCAAACAAGGATTAGGAAAAACAACGTGGGTTGAAAAGCTAGTTCCAAAACAATTGAAAGAGTATCTATTTTCTGGAACCATAAACCCAAACAATAAAGATACACTCGTACAACTGGCAGAATGTATGTTAATCAACTTGGACGAGCTTGAAAATCTAAACCGTTCTGAAATTGGATCACTCAAAGAAATTATTACAAAAACCCAAATCAGAATGCGAAAAGCATACGGACACAATAACGAAACAATGCCCAGACGGGCATCGTTTGCCGGAAGTGTCAACACAGCACAGTTTTTAAATGATAGTACAGGAAGTAGAAGATTTCTTTGTTTTGAGTTGGAAGGCATAAAATACCAACACGATGTAGATATTAACCTAGCGTTTTCACAAGCTTTGTTTCTTTTCAAAAGTGGTTTTAGACATTGGTTTGACCAGGAAGAAATAAAATCAATTACCGAGAATAACGAACAATACCAATTACGAAGTCCAGAAGAAGAATTACTTTTAACGTGGTTTGAGCCTTGTGATAGAGAAAAAGCAAACGCATTTCTCAATACTTCGCAAATAGCTTCAAAATTGGCTGAAAAAGCTAAAATAAACATTACTGACAGCACAATTAACAAACTTGGTAGAGCTTTGAAAAAACACAATTTCCTAAAACTCAAAAAGAACGGAATATTTGTATATGCTTTAACTGAAAACAGTTGGGAAGAAGTTGATAATAGAAACAAAATTGCAGATGATTAAAACAAAATTATAACCTCGAAAAGCAGCTCAAAAAATAGAGTTCAAAAGTGGAAACGTACCGTTTCCACTTTTTTTGTTTTGTATTCATTTGTTTACTTCAAATCACTTTATTTTCACAGGGTAAGATTGGTATGTTTTTTTCATCACAAACATTTATTATTTTATTTTTTCTCCAACAATCGGGTAATATCAGTCTTTTTTGAAGTATTTAAGTAAAGTAGTCGTTGCAGTTTGCACCTAAACAGCCATATAAATCTGTTTTATTTTAGATAAAAAAACAAAATATCTTTTATCCAAAAAAAAGGTACCAATCTTACCCTAATCCTATTTTCACTCTTTTACATTCCGTTGCTTTTTTGTATGTTTGTAGATTGTACGCTCCGATTTGTCTTACACATAAATTGAAATTATCAAAATCATATAATTTTGAATTGTGCCGACACTGTCGACACAATTCAAAAAACCAATATTTACAACTAACAAATACAATTAGACCTCCATAAATGGCAAAGCAGAAGAAAGAAAAAAGCATAGAAGAAACACTTTGGGATTCCGCAAATAAACTGCGAGGAACAGTCGAGCCATCAGAGTACAAGCACGTTGTTTTAGGATTAATATTCCTAAAATTTGCCAGTGATAAATTTGAAGAACGCAAACAAGAACTGGTTGCCGATGGCAAAGAAAAATACATTGATATGGTGGAGTTTTACACAATGCAAAATGTATTTTATCTTCCTGAAATTTCACGTTGGAGTTACCTAATAGAAAATGCCAAGCAAATAGACATTGCTTTAAAAATAGATACTGCACTTTTTACAGTCGAAAAAAACAACCCATCGCTAAAAGGAGCGTTGCCCGATAATTACTATTCTCGTTTAGGTTTAGATGTGAGTAAACTCGCTTCATTACTTGATACGATTAATAACATCAATACATTAAAAGATAAGCAGCAAGATATTGTTGGGCGCGTATATGAATACTTTTTGAGCAAATTCGCTTTAGCGGAAGGAAAAGGTAAAGGAGAATTCTACACACCAAAAAGTATTGTAAACCTAATTGCTGAAATGATTGAACCATACAAAGGAAAAATATATGATCCTGCTTGTGGTTCGGGAGGTATGTTTGTTCAGTCTTTCAAATTTATCGAAAGTCATAACGGAAGCAAAAAAGATGTATCGGTTTACGGTCAAGAATATACAGCCACAACATACAAACTGGCAAAAATGAACTTGGCAATTAGAGGGATTTCAGCCAACCTTGGCGATATTGCAGAAGATACTTTTGCTAAAGACCAACACAAAGACCTCAAAGCCGATTACATAATGGCAAATCCACCATTTAACCAAAAAGATTGGAGAGCTAGTAATGAACTCACAGACGACCCGCGCTGGAACGGTTACGATGTGCCACCAACAAGCAACGCCAATTATGCTTGGATTCTCAATATGGTTTCCAAACTATCCGAAAACGGAATAGCCGGATTTATCTTGGCAAATGGTGCGTTATCAGGTAGCGGTACAGAATACAACATTCGTAAAAAACTGATTGATAACAACCTAATAGAAGCTATTGTTATTTTGCCTCAAAATATGTTTTATACCACAAACATTAGTGTAACGCTTTGGATTGTAAACAAAAACAAAAAAGCAAGAACGTTAGAAATCAACAATCAAGTAAAAAAATACCGGAACCGTCAAGAAGAAATTCTGTTTATGGATTTGCGAGAAGTAGGGATTCCATTCGAGAAAAAATTTATCCAGTTTTCGGATAAAAACATCAAAACTGTTACCGAAACATTCCACCATTGGCAGCAATCAGATAATGAAACAAAGTATGCCGATGTGCCGGAATTTTGTTACTCGGCATCGTTAGAAGACCTTAAAAGCAAAGATTATTCTCTTGTGCCAAGCAAATATATCGAATTCATTAACCGTGATGAAAATATTGATTTTGATGATAAAATGACGGCTTTGCAAACCGAATTTAGCGAACTATTGCAAGCCGAAACGAAATCAAAAGCTGATTTACTAACCGTTTTCAAAGAACTAGGTTATGAAATCAAATTATAAACCTATTGGCAATTATATTCGATTGGTCGATGAACGGAACAAAGGATTAAAACACTCTAATCTTTTGGGAGTTAGCATTTCCAAACAATTTATTCCTTCGGTGGCAAATATCATTGGTACCGATATGGCGAATTATAAAATTATCCGTAAAAATCAATTTGCGTGCAGTACAATGCAAGTACGCCGAGATAAGAAAATGCCTGTGGCTTTATATTTAGAAAATGAACCATCAATTATATCACAAGCTTATCCCATTTTTGAAATAGTAAATACTGAAGAGCTATTACCCGAATATTTAATGATGTGGTTTACGCGTTCCGAGTTTGACCGTGAAGCGTGTTTCAATGCGGTGGGTGGTGTTCGTGGCAGTTTGGAATGGGAAGACTTTTGCAATATGCAACTACCAATTCCATCAATTGAAAAGCAAGAAGAAATAGTAAAAGAATACCATATTCTAGTTGACAGAATTGACCTAAACAACCAACTTATAGTAAAACTCGAAGAAACCGCACAAGCCATTTACAAACAATGGTTTGTAGATTTTGAGTTTCCTAATGAAAATGGTTTGCCTTATAAAAGCAATGGTGGAGAAATGGAGTTTTGTGAAGAATTGGATAAGGAAATTCCAGTTGGGTGGAAATTAATCCCAATAAAAGATTTCTGTAAAGAAATGAAAAGTGGCGGAACACCTAGCAGAATAGAAGAAGAATATTGGAATAGTAACGATATACCTTGGATTAAAACAGGAGAAATAAGCAATAATATTTTAGTTTCCGCTGAAGAATATATTTCAGAAGCGGGATTAAAAGGAAGTTCTGCAAAATTATTGCCAGTAAATACCGTGTTAATGGCTATGTATGGAGTAACTGCTGGACAAATTGGTTTTTTAAAATTTCCATCAACTACAAATCAAGCGTGTTGTGGAATGATTTGTAAGAGTGTAAATGAAGCAGCTTTTCTATATTTTTATTTGTTAGCAAATCAACAATATATAAGCAGTTTGTCAATCGGTGGAGCTCAACCAAATTTAAGTAAAGCATTGATAGAAAATCTTTTATTAATTAAACCAACTGATGATATTTTAAGTAAAAATCCATTAAAAATTATTATTGATAATTTTGAAAATCTAACAAACGATAATTCAATAGTAACAAAAGTTAGTAATTTATTATTGTCAAAAATGGCAACAATTGAAACTAAAAAAAAACTAGTTAAAATAAATGTGTAAATGGAAGATGAGTTAGTACATATTGATTCTTTGAGTGATTTTGAATTAGCACAATATTTTCAAGACCATTTAATAATGCGTGCAACTGGAGATAGTTTTGATAATGATGCCTATATCAAAATAAGAAAAGCGTTGATTGAGAACAAGTCAATTTCTCATCTATTACCTAAATGGATTAATAGCAATCGTACAATTGACCAATTTTGGGCATTTATAAAAGCACGGTTTAGTACTTATCTTGAAAGAAGAGAATTTTTATGGAAAGAATTTGAAGAATTACTAACTCATTTAGAAAAAATCACAAAGTCGCCATTAACCGAATTGCTAGTTTTTGATGAAGCTCATATTCATATTTTATGGGGAAAAGCAATTGAACGAAAAGAAAGTGACCCTGAAGGAGCAATAACATCAGCTAGGACTTTAATTGAAAGTGTATTGAAGCATATTTTAGATGACCAATTTATTGCATATAACGACGGTAGTGATTTACCCATATTATATAAAGAGGTTGCTAAAATTTTGAATTTGGCACCAGAACAGCATAATGAAGGGATTTTTAAACAAATACTTGGCGGCGTAACAAGTGTTGTTACTGGTTTGGGAGCTTTAAGAAATAAATTAGGGGATGCTCACGGCAAAAGCAAAACCAATGTAAAACCAAGTTTAAGACATAGTGTACTTGCGGTAAATTTAGCTGGGTCAATGGCGATGTTTTTATTTAGAACTTATACTGAAAAGAAAATATTATGAAAAATGAAATCATACATACGTTAACCAATAATTTTGAATCGCACGCCAACCAAACCGAAGAAGGTATCGAGTTTTGGTTAGCAAGAGATTTACAACACCTTTTGGGATACACCAAATGGGATAATTTTATAGGCGTTATTTTTAAAGCTAAAACAGCCTGCGAAATTTCGGGAGAAGATATAGAACATCATTTTGCCGACGTCGGGAAAACGATACAAATGCCCAAAGGTGCTGAAAAAGAAGTACTAGACATAATGCTTACACGTTATGCCTGTTATCTTATTGCACAAAATGGAGATTCACGCAAAGAATCCATAGCTTTTGCACAACGCTATTTTGCTATTCAAACCCGAAAAGCAGAATTAATTGAACAAAAAATATTAGAATACGAGCGTGTTCAAGCCAGAAACAAACTCAAGGTAACCGAAAAAGAACTTTCACAAGTTATTTTTGAACAAACAGGTGGCAATCAGAACTTTGCTTTAATCAGAAGTAAAGGCGACACGGCTTTGTTTAACAGAACCACACAGCAAATGAAAGTAAAATGGGGCTTGGCTAGTACAAAACCATTAGCAGACCATATGCCAACTATTTTATTAAAAGCGAAAGATTTTGCAACCGAAATTACTATTTTCAATGCCAAACAGCATAAAATGAAATCGGAAAATCAAATTTCGAAAGAACACATTACCAATAATAAATCAGTACGAAGTACATTGCTTTCAAGAGGAATAGTACCCGAAAATTTATTGCCCGAAGAAGATATTAGTAAAATTGAAAGAAGATTAGTAAGCGACGAAAAAAAGGCACTTAAAAATCCTGATAAATTGAATGAGAAATAATGAAATTACACAAATTAATAATATCAAACTTTAGAGGTTTAAAAAGCGATAACAATGTTATTGATTTTTCAAATTCAAATATAATTTTCTTAATAGGGCAAAATAATGTAGGTAAATCAACTTATTTAAGAGCCTATGAGTTTTTTACAAATTCAAGTCAAAAAGCAGTTTTAGAAGACTTTAATAATCACGATAGAGAAATTCCAATTATCATAGAAGGATGGTTTCTTAAAGAAGCCGAAGATGAAGAAGATACAGATTTACAAGGAAAAGGTAAAACAGCTGAACCAAAATGGGTAGATAAATGGGTTAATGAAGACAATATTGTAAGAGTAAGAAAAAAATGGAATTCTGTTGGTAGCAGTTTTGAAAAAGAAACATTCTCGCCATCTGAAAATGATTGGGTGCCTAATGGTTTTGGCGGATTAGATACATTATTTTCAAAATATTCTCCAACACCAATTGCAATCAATGCAATGGAAAATGACACAACTCTCGAAGAAAAAGTAAATAAATTAATTCAAGACGATTTTATTAAAAAGATGAAATTGGATCACGTTGATTTGTGTGATGAAATTACTTCAAAAATCAAGGAACTTCAAAGTAAAATAACTGGTTCAGATGCAGTCGAAGAATTAAACGTTGGATTAAATGAAAATTTTCAAAAAATATTTTCAGATTTAACTTTAAAAATTCAAGCTAGTAAAGAAGAGAATATCAAGATTGAAGATGCTTTTAAAAAGAACCATACCGTTACAGTTGAAAGAACTAATTCCAATAGAACTGAAAGTTTTTTACAAAATGGACACGGAGTAATTAGACAAGCACTATTTAATTTTCTTGCTTTTCTAAAACAAAATAGAAATAGTACAAAAAAAGAATATGTAATCTTGTATGAAGAGCCTGAACTTTTTTTACATCCTAAAATTGCTTTTAAATTAAGAGAAAGTTTATACGAATTAGCAGAAAATAGTCCTTATCAAATTATTTGTGCTACGCATTCGCCATTAATGATTGATATTTCTAAACCTCATTCGTCATTAATCAGAGTTGCTAAAGATGAAAACGAAAATTCATTTACCTATCAAGTAGGACAAAATTTGTTTGCAAAAGATGAAGAGCAAAAGCAACGTGTTCAAATGATAAATAGGTTTAATCCAAATATCTGTGAAACATTTTATGCAAATAAAGTTTTGCTTGTTGAAGGCGATACGGAAGCAATTGTATATCGTGATTTACTAACTCGTTTATATTTCGACCACGAAGTTTTTGTATTAAATACAGGTTCTAAAAATAATATTCCATTTTTTCAAGAAATACTTACGGCTTTTCATATTGAGCATTATGCAATTCACGATACTGATTTAGAATTTAATGAAAATGGCAGTAAAAATTCGGCTTGGATTTTTAATCAAACTATTTGGGATAAAGTACAAATTGCAAATAAATTAAAGCAAGGTTTATCAAGACGATATGTGCACACTACAAATTTTGAAACAGCTCATAATATTACTCTGAAAGGTGCAAAAGACAAACCTTTAAAAGCATTTCAATTTGTTCAAACGATAAATAGAGAAACCGAAACTCCTGATTGTTTAAAATGGTTAGATGATATTTTAGGCACAAAATCTATTACTCACGATATGGATTATATTAACAAATCAATATCTTCGTCGGCAACAAACCCAGCATTAACAATTGATAATTAAAAATTCATAATTAAAATGACCGAAACCAATCGCATAGAGCTAAAACAACAACTGACAGATAGTTTAGAAAAAGAAGTAATTGCTTTTCTAAATTACAAAGAAGGTGGTGTTATTTATATTGGTATCAACAAAGAAGGTGTGGCAGTGGGTGTCCCAGATTCTGACGGGGACCAACTCAAAATAAAAGACCGATTAAAGAACAACATTGCGCCATCGTGTATGGGATTGTTTGATGTAGTGAGCGAAAAAAATAACGGGCTTGATATTATAAAAATAGTAGTGGCAAGTGGTTCAGAAAAACCCTATTTCATAAAGAAATTTGGTATGACCGATAAAGGTAGTTTTTTGCGAATAGGAACGGCTGCCGAACCAATGCCCCAAAGATTGATAGAAGATTTGTTTTCAAAACGAACTCGAAATTCCATTAGTAAAATCAAATCAAACCAGCAGGCATTAACCTTCGAACAGCTTAAAATTTACTATGAAGCTACAGGCACAAAACTCAATGATAAATTTGCAACCAATTTAGAATTGCTTAATGCTGATAATGAATATAATTATGTCGCTTATTTATTGTCCGACAAAAACAATACATCTATAAAACTGGCAAAATACAAAGGGAAAACACGAGTAGACCTAATCGAAAACAACGAGTACGGTTATGGTTCTTTGATAAAAGCCACAAAACAAATCTTGGATAAAATGGAGTTGGAAAACAAAACCATCACTAAAATCACGTCCAAAGAAAGACAGGAAACTAGATTATGGGATGCCATTGCATTGCGTGAAGCAATCATAAATGCTTTTGTACACAACGATTATACAAATGAAATTCCTCCAAAATTTGAAATTTTCGACGACAGAATAGAAATAACTTCCGCAGGTGGTTTACCCGAATCACTAAGCCAAGAAGAATTCTTCGAGGGATTTTCAGTGCCACGCAACAAAGAGATTATGCGTGTTTTCAAAGACCTCGATTTAGTAGAACAATTGGGTTCTGGAATACCTAGAATATTAGAAAGTTATCCAAAAGAATGTTTCAAATTTTCTGATAATTTCCTTCGTATGACTTTCCCAGTAGAACAAATAGGAAATCAAATAGAAGAAAAAGAGATTCATACTTCAGGTGGTGCAATAGGTGGTGCAATAGGTGGTGCAATAGAAAAAGCAATAGGTGGTGCAATAGAAGATTTAACAGATAGACAAAAAGAAGTATTAGATATTATAAAACAGGATAATAAAATTAGTTATCGAGCTATTGCAGAACAATTAAAAATTAATGAATCTGCTGTATTAAAGCATATAGAGCTATTAAAAGAAAAAGGTCATATAGAAAGAGTTGGAGGTACTAGAGGATATTGGCAAGTAACTACTTCAAATAAAATTTAAAAATAGAATAGTTAGAGCGACCAAGCTTACGACCAAGCCAGCGACTAACCTAACGACTAAGTTCATAAGAGAAAAGCAATCAATAGTATGAAATTCAACGAAGAAACACTAGAATTAGCAGTAATAGAACTTTTTGAAGCCGAAAAAATTCCGCATCAAAACGGTAAATTCATTCACAAAGAAATGAGTGATGTGTTGTTGCGTGATGATATAAAAGCATTTTTATTCAATCAGTACAGTGTCGATGATATTACGCTAAACGAAGTCAATAGTATTATTCGTAAACTAGAAGTATTTCCAAGTTCAGTTTTATACGACAGCAACAGACAAATAATGAAATTGGTTGCTGATGGTTTTACGTTTAATAGAGAAGACCGAAGCAAGAAAGATTTATTTATTCAATTAATTGACTATGATATAATTGATAATAATATTTTCAAAATCGTAAATCAATTAGAAATACAAGGATTTGAAAAGCGTATTCCAGACGGCATTATTTATATCAATGGTTTGCCTTTAGTAGTGTTAGAGTTTAAAAGTGCAGTAAAGCACGATACAACTATAAAAGATGCTTTTACACAGCTAACAGTAAGATACAAAAGAGATATTCCAGAATTATTCAAATACAATGCTTTTTGTGTCATTAGCGATGGTGTAAACAACAAAAGCGGTTCCTTGTTTGCTCCGTATGATTTTTATTATGCGTGGCGTAAAACCGATTTAAACAGCAAAGCAGAAGACGGCATCAATTCACTTTATACAATGGTTCAAGGATTATTCAATAAAGAAAGGTTAATCGATGTAATCAAGAACTTTATTTATTTTCCTGATACTTCCAAAAAGGATGAAAAAATAGTGTGTCGTTATCCACAATACTACGCTGCCAAAAAATTATTCGATAACATAAAAGTTAATATGCGTCCTCACGGCAATGGTAAAGGAGGAACTTATTTTGGAGCAACAGGTTGTGGCAAAAGTTTCACAATGTTGTATTTGACCAGATTGTTAATGCGAAGTACGCATTTTTCTAGTCCGACAATTGTAATTATTACAGACAGAACCGATTTAGACGACCAACTTTCGGCACAATTTACAAATGCTAAATCATTTATTGGCGACGATACAATAGTTAGCGTAGAAACAAGATTAGAATTAAAAACAGTATTACAAAACCGAAATAGTGGCGGCGTTTTCTTAACAACGATTCACAAGTTTAATGAAAACACAGATTTATTAACCGAAAGAGCCAACGTAATTTGTATTTCAGATGAAGCGCACCGCTCACAAATTAACCTGGATCAAAAACTAAAAATTACTGATAAAGGAGTGGAACGTAAATATGGATTTGCAAAACACTTACACAATTCATTACCTAATGCAACCTATGTAGGTTTTACAGGAACACCAGTTGACGGAACGCTAGAAGTATTTGGCGATGTGATTGATGCTTACACGATGAAAGAATCTGTTGAGGATAAAATCACGGTTAAAATAGTTTACGAAGGAAGAGCTGCTAAAGTATTGTTGAATGAAGCTAAACTTAAAGAAATTGAGGACTATTACAAGCAATGTGCAGAGGAAGGTACGAACGAATACCAAATAGAAGAAAGTAAAAAAGCAGTAACACAAATGGAAGCCATTTTAGGCGACCCAAAAAGATTAAAAACGGTTGCAAATGATTTCGTTGAGCATTATGAAACAAGAGTAAATGAAGGAGCTAGTGTAAAAGGAAAAGTAATGTTTGTTGCTTCCAGCAGAAATATTGCATTTAATCTGTATAAAGAAATTATTGCATTACGTCCAGAATGGGCAGAAATTAAGGAATGTGATGCCGGTGTAAAATTGACCGAAAAAGAGCGTAAGGAAATTAAACCAATTGAGAAGATAAAATTGATTATGACTCGTGGCAAAGACGATGCTAAAGATTTGTATGATGCTATTGGCCCTAAAGAAGAGAAAAAAGAACTAGATAGACAATTCAAAAACGAAAAATCAAATTTCAAGATTGCAATGGTAGTCGATATGTGGCTAACAGGTTTTGATGTTCCGTTTTTAGATACAATTTATATCGATAAACCATTACAACAACATTCACTAATACAAACTATTTCGCGAGTAAACAGAGTGTATGAAGGTAAAGAAATGGGATTAGTTGTAGATTATATTGGCATTAAAAGTAATATGAATGCGGCATTAAAAAAATACTCTGTTGTAGGTGGTGATGATTTCGAGGACATTGAAAAAGCCGTTGTTTTAGTAAAAGACCAGTTAGATTTATTATCAAAATTATTTACAAATTTTGACGGTACTTCTTATTTCAAAGGGACACCATTACAACAATTGCATTGCTTAAACCGTGCAGCCGAATATGTACAAATAACTGCCGAAATCGAAAAAAGATTTATGGCTATGGTCAAAAAACTACGTTCAGCATACAGTTTGTGTTGTTCAAGTGAAGATATTTCAAGCATAGAAAGAGATTACATACATTTCTATTTTGCAGTGAGAGCCATAGTACATAAACTAACAAAAGGCGAAGCACCTGATGCAGCACAAATGAACGAAAGAGTTCAAAAAATGATTGAAGAAGCCATTATAAGCGAAGGAGTTGAGGAAATTTTTAAATTAGGTAACGGCGACCACGATGGGCAAGAAGATATATTTAGTGAAGAATATATGGCTAAAATTGATAAAATAAAATTGCCAAATACAAAAATAAAATTGCTTCAAACCTTACTAGCAAAAGCCATTGAAGAATATAAGAAAGTCAATAAAATAAAAGGAGTTGATTTCTCTAAAAAGTTAAAAAAATTGGTTGATGTTTATAACGAACGAAAAGAGTTTGATGTTTTACAAAGCGAGGTTTTAGAAGATGTAGCACAACAATTTGCTGATTTATTTGCAGAGCTTAAACTAGAGAGAAATTCATTTATGGAGTTAGGTATTGACTTTGAAGAGAAAGCATTTTATGACATTCTAAAAGCCATTGCAATAAAATTCAAATTTGAATATCCAGAAGACAAATTAATCAAATTATCAAAAGAAGTCAAAAAAGTAGTCGATGATAAAGCCAAATATACAGACTGGGCACAAAGAGACGACATAAAAGCAGAATTAAAAGTGGATTTGATTATTACTCTTGACGAAAACGGTTATCCACCAGTAACTAAAGACGAAGTTTTCAAGGAAATATTTGAACAAGCAGAGAATTTTAAAAAGTATAGTAAGGAGTAATGCTAAAATAATAAGGGTTACAATGTTTTTTTTTGAACCATCCTTAAAAATTATTAGGAACTATTAAAATATTAAACGTCAATGAGCAAGGTAGCAAGTAAAATAGAAGCAAAAGATTACAGTATTTCTGATGTATTATCTAACAAAAAATACACCATAGATTATTTTCAAAGAGAATTCAAATGGCAGCAAAGACACATTGAACAATTAATTGCGGATTTAGAAACTTCTTTCAATCTCAATTATGATGAAACACACGAGCGTCAAGAAGTAGCCAATTACAACTCCTATTATTTGGGACCAATTGTACTAAGCAACAAAGACGGTAAAAAATCGGTTATTGATGGTCAGCAAAGGCTAACTTCGTTAACCATATTATTGATTTACCTTAATAATTTACAAAAAGAACAACCTAATAAAGTAAATCTTGATGCTTTAATTTATTCCGAAACCTACGGTCAAAAATCATTTAATCTCGATGTTCCGGAACGTAAACACTGTTTAGATGCCTTGTATAGCAATGGTAATTATGAAATTAAAGATAAAGACGACGAAACTGTAAAAAACATTACAGAACGTTACTTTGATATTGTAGAACTTTTTCCTGACGAACTAAAAGGAAAAGCACTACCCTTTTTCATAGATTGGTTAACACAAAATGTAGTTTTGGTTGTTATCACAGCTTATTCTGATGACAATGCCTATACCATCTTTGAAACAATGAATGATCGTGGTTTAAATCTTACCTCAAGCGAAATGCTAAAAGGATATTTGCTTTCAAAGGTAAGAACCCCTGAGCAAAGAGATAAAATAAATGCAGTTTGGAAAAAAGAAATAAAAGAAATACACGAATTATGGAACGAAGCAGATATAAGCTTCTTTCAATCTTGGTTTAGAGCAAAATACGCTCTAACAATTCGTCCCGGTAAAATAGGAGCTGCCAACGAAGATTTCGAAAAAATAGGTACACGTTTTCATACTTGGGTTAAAGACAATAATGATAAAATAGCACTTCAAAATCCTAACGATTTTTATGAATTTGTAAATACCAATATGATTTTCTTTATGAAGGTATTTACTAAAATTTATAAAGCAAGAGAAAATTTTACTATTGGTTTAGAACACCTTTATTATGCGCAACATTGGGGTTTTGCAAGTTCATTGGCTGACCCATTATTATTAGCGTCAATAGGATTGAATGACAATGAAGAAACAATAGATAAAAAACTTAATCTAGTCGCTCGTTTTATAGAAACTTTCGCAGTCTATAGAGGGGCTAATTATCGAAACTTCTCTCAAAGTTCAATTAGATACACTATGTATAATTTAGTGCTGGAATTAAGAGATAAATCAATTAAGGAAGTTGGCAATATACTAGCTCTGAAACTACAAGATATTGAAGAAAATCTAAATGGTCTTTTACGTTTAGGAATGCATATGCAAAACAAGCATTTCATCAAGTTTCTTTTAAGTCGAATTACTTCACATATCGAATTAAAATCAGGAAAATCAACCAATTTTGTAACTTACTTCCATAATCCAGGTGGTAAACCTTTCGAAATAGAACACATTTGGGCAGACAAAATGCAGTATCACGATGACGAATTCACACAAGTACACGAATTCAACGAAATGCGAAACCGTTTAGGAGATTTAATTTTATTACCTCGAGGAACCAATCAATCTTTTGGAGCCGATAGATATGAGAAAAAGATGCCTCATTACATAAAAGAAAATCTATTAGCACAATCATTAAACGCAGTCTGTTACGAACGTAATCCAAATTTTTTGAATTATGTTAATGAATCTGGTTTACCATTTAAAGCACACGACCAATACAAAAAAGAAGACCTTAACGAACGTCAAAGTCTGTACAAACAAATCAGTGAAGAAATTTGGAGTTTAGATTTTTTTAGGGCCATTTAAAAAACAAAGTAGTTATGTGAAAAAGTATTTTTTTTTGTAGTTAAACTAAATTCAGAAGCAATATAATTTCAATTTTCATTTTATGTCATTAAAGGAATTTTTAAAAAATTATGTTTTAACCAAAGGACAAGATTCACTAATTGAAGAATTAGAAATTTTCCTTTCAGATGATTCATCCTGTTTTTTACTGAAAGGATATGCCGGTACTGGGAAAACTTTTTTGATGAAAGGGTTAACAGATTACCTTGCCGCAAACAACAGAACATTTAAAATTGCTGCACCTACAGGAAGAGCTGCTAAAGTAATTTCTCAAAAAACGAAACATAAAGCATATACAATACATAAGTCAATATATTCTGGAAAAGATCTCAAAGAATTTAAAACAAAAGATGTAGACGGTACAGAAACCTACAAATTCTATTACGAATTAAAAAATAATGAAGACCCTGCAAATACTGTATATATCGTTGATGAATCTTCTATGATTTCAAACGTTTATTCTGAAGGTGAATTCTTTAGATTTGGTTCTGGTTTTTTATTGAACGATTTTATTCAATACATTAATATTGACAATAACGACCACGATAAAAAAATAATATTCATTGGCGATTATGCTCAGTTGCCACCTGTGAATATGAATTTTTCACCAGCTTTAGATGCTAAATATTTAAAAGAGGTTTGCAATGTCATAGCCAAAGAATATGAACTGACAGAAGTAGTAAGACAAAAAACCGAAAGCGGAGTTTTATTTAATGCCACTAAAATCAGACAAGCGATAAAAGCAAATAGTTTTAGCAGCCTTGAAATTCAAACACAATTTCCTGACATCCATAATACAAAACACGAAGAATTACTCGAAAAGTACTTACTTGCTTGTGATAATAAAATTGACGACGAAACAATAATAATAGCCTATTCCAATAATTCCGTTAAAGAATATAATGATTTTGTTAGAAATCATTTTTTTCCTAACCAAAAGTCTCTAACTCCCGGAGATAAAGTAATTCTAGTAAACAACAACTACAACTATCAAGAAATAGAATTACTTAACGGTGATTTCGGTAGAATAATAGAAGTTTTTCCAGAAAAAGAATCTAAAAAAATTAAATTAAAAAACAAGAACAAGGAGGGTAAAGTTGTAGAAAAAGACGTCCATTTATCGTTTCGGGAAGTAGTAATAGTGTTTATCGACAACGACCAAATAAAGCATAATATTCAATGTAAAATCATTGAGAATTTGTTATATTCTGACAAAAGAGATTTAAGCTCTGATGAACTAAAAGCGATATATATTGACTTTAAAATAAGAAATGATAAATTAAAACCAGGAACAAAGGAATTCAAAGATGCATTACGTTCAGACAAGTATTTCAATGCCCTAAGAATAAAATTTGGTTATGCAGTTACTTGTCATAAAGCCCAAGGTGGTGAATGGAAAAACACATTTCTTAATTGCAAAACATCAATGGGTTATTTCAACTCTAGTTATTTTCGTTGGCTTTATACAGGAATAACAAGAGCGAGTGAAAATCTATTCACAATTGACGAGCCACATTTTAAAGTGGAAAGCAATTTTGTTCAAACAAATACCAAAAATTCAAATAATACTCAGGATAATATAATTTTGAATGAGGAATTATTAGATATGGAAATTCCTTTTTATTTTCCTGATGAAAATCCATTTTTAAAAAATATTTTCCTTGCCGTCTTTGATATTTTAAAAGAATCAAACATTCAAATAAATTCAATCAAACATTCAAGTTATTTAGAGCACTATACTTTTTCGCAAGGGGAAGAAAATGCTACTTTCAAAATCCATTACAATGGACAAAATAAAATTTCTTCAATTGAAAAACCAACAAATTCTAGTCCAATTTCTGAAACTGTTTTTTCTGAAATACAACATCTGATAAATAAAATCTTCATCATTCCTGTTGAGAATGAAAATAAAGCAAGCGAGAAGTCTTTTGAATTTGATGAAGATTTCCTTAAAGACTTTTATGAAAACATAAAAAGCAAAACCGATAAAGCAAATATCACAATAAATAATATCGAACACAGCCAATATAATGAAGTTTATGAATTCAAAAAAAACGGATTTGTTGCTACTTATAGATTTTGGTATAACGGACAAAATGCTTTCAAAAAAATTGAAATTGTTAGCAATAAAACAACTGGATTAACAGAAGAAATAAATGCGTTGCTTTAATTAAAAACAAAATGTATGTCATTATCTATCATAGAGTTTAGTCAAGCAATCTTAAAACTAAACAAAGAAAAAAAACACGCTGAAGCATTAAAATTTTTCAAAGAAAATAAAGGGCAGTTCAGTGAAGAACAAATAGCTGACAATGTATATTTAATTGCCGGAATGATTACGGCATTACGGCATACCAACAATTTTGACAATGCATTTAAATTTTTAAATCATTATAAGTTAAGCATTGATTATAAGACAAAAGAGATTGTGCTGAATGCTTATGGGTGGTTATTGTTTTCAAAGTTTAAAGCCGAAAATTTACTAAATGACAATCATCATATTGAAACTGAAATTTTTGAAGATGAGGAAACAGTTGAAGATAATGGTAATTATCATTTCAATAAATCAGAAATTATTCAGTTGATTGAAAATTTTATTCTATTAAGCTTGTGTTTCGATAATGAGTTTGCTTATTCCGTTCTTTCTAATTTATTTAATTCCGTTTTAAAAGCAGAAAAGAAAAAGCCAAATGTCAACTGGCAATTCGTAAGTGATTTTTGTGATAAAATAGCTCCAGAACTACTCAAAACAGATTGCCGCACCATTGAAGTTGTAAGAAAAGGAGAAAGCAAAACTATGGAACTGGCTTCTGACAAAGAGAATTGGTTTGCATACAAATCAAAAGCCTTAATGAAATTAGGCAAATTTCAAGAATGCTATGATGTTTCAAAATTGGCATTGGAAACATTCGAAAAATTCCATTATTCAAATGATATTTGGTTTGCAAGAAGAATTGCTTTATCGAAAAAGAATTTAGGAAATTCAGAAGATGCCATAAAAGAATTGCAACAAATTTTAAGAAAGAAAAAAGAATGGTTCATCCAAAAAGAATTGGCGGAACTGTATAAAGAACAGGGCAAAAATGACAAAGCATTTGATTTGGCAATAGATGCAGTTAACAACTTTGGGGACCTTGAATTCAAAATAGATTTACTCTACCTTTTAGGAGAATTGTTAAAAGCGAAGGGTGACAACGATATGGCATTTAAACACTACGCATTATCGCTGATCATTCGCCAAAGTGAAGAATGGAGCGTTCCAGAAAAGCTGATTGATGCTATTAATCAATTTCAAAATGAGAAAATACCACTTGATAAACTCCAGGCTTTAAAATCAGAATTAAAGAAATATTGGAATAGTTTTAAATTCCAACCAGAGAAAAGTGCAGCTCCAAATCAAAAGCTATCAGGAAAGATTGATAAAATATTGCATAATGATGAAAAAGGCACAGATGGTTTTATCAAATACAATGGAAACAAATCAGTATATTTTAGGGTTAATGCAGATGATACTCTTAATAGTAAAATTAGCATTGGTTTAGAAGTCGAGTTTAAAATTATTCCGGCTACAACAGATAAAAAGGAAAAGGCAAATCAGGTAAGTGAGATAAAATAATTATAGAGTATATTTTGTACCATAAACGAATTTGATTAAAAGAATTAAAAAATAAATTATTGTTATGAAAGAAATAGAATGTTTAATAAAAAGTATTGTTAAAACCGGTGATAACGAATATTATGTAGTAAAAGAAATATCAACAAAAGAAGAATACTTAATACCTGTTAATCAATTAAGTACATTAATTAATATTAATGATGACAAAACATTTTTTTTTTCTAAAGAATATAATCAAGAGTTAAATAAAACATTTTTAAATTATATAGATCCTAACTTTAAAATTGGAACTGAATGTGTTTTTGAAATCGAAGAAATTATTGAAATAGAGGGATATAAATATTTTAGTTTAAAAAGTGACTTCATCAAAAAACTAACGGTCAAAGCCTTCATTTGGCAGTATGATTTCAAAGAAATTAAATGTAAAGTAACGGGTTGTAGAAGAGGCATTCCTGTTTTAAAAAATATTGATACAACAAATGACAAATGGTTTATTGGCGAGAGTAAATATTTTAAAATTAAAGGATTTGGTAAAAAAAAATTTAAAAGCGGGGAAGAATTTGACGCTGTTATAGTTTATATTGATAATGAAAAATTTGTTGAAGTTAGGGCAAATCAATGGCAAAAGGAGTCTGTTTGGCACTTTGAAGATTTACATTGTGAAATTATTGGGATAGATAGTGATTGCTACCCTAAACTTAAAATAATTGACAAAAGACATCCTTTTTTTAATGTTGGTGGTAAATATAATTTTACTATCAATAATTTTACCAATAAATTAACAAAATATGACAAAAATATTTTGTTAATAAATTTAACTGATGAAAAAGGATTTTATCACGAAGTAATGGGTATGCCAAATCAAGATAAAAGTTTAAAAATTGGTGATATTTTAGAATGTGAAGTGCAGAGTATTGATTATAAATTATTTTTAAAACAAGTTGAAATGCTTGATCCCTTTTATTCTAGTTTTGAAAATATTGTTTCTTATGATAAATATTATAAAAAATATTTTGAAGTCTTTTTAAATGATGATGATTATGATAATACACTATTAAAAAATCAGTATAGTTTTAAAAGTGCTTTTTGGGTAATGACCTATTGTAATTTTATTCTACCAAAATTAAAATATAATTTATCCAAGAGAAAAAAATTTAATGAATTAGCTGTAGTAATCGAATTACATACTGAAATAGAGAAGTGGATTTTAAATAAAGGAATATTAAGATCAATCATTGATGAAAATGAAAGAAAAAATACAAAATTAAAAATTTCACAAATTATTGAAGATAATAATGTTGAATTATTAGTTGTAAATGAAATAATAAATTTTAATGGTATTTATAATATTGAAAAAATTAATGAAAATATTATTTTCAAGTATATTTTTTTTAAACTAAAACACATTGAATTATTTTTATTTGATGATATATCTTTTATAAAATATTTAAATAAAATCAAAGAAGATAAGATAATTGATAAAAATAAAATTCATTATATCCGTAAAATAATATATTATTCACAAAAACAAAAAAATTCATTAATAAGTTCAATTACACAAGATTATTTTATTTTATCTTCAAATAATGATTTGTTTGAGAAGAATGATTTAGCTAAATT
>NZ_JAYVFH010000042.1:0-2963 GCF_043773265.1 Flavobacterium sp.
AGAACAATTTTCTGAACTAGGAAGTGGTCTTAATATTGCAATGAAAGATTTAGAAATTCGTGGCGCAGGCGATTTACTTGGTGGTGAACAAAGTGGTTTTATAAACGACATCGGATTTGATACTTATCAAAAAATCATGAACGAAGCAATTGAAGAATTGAAAGAAAATGAATTTAAAGAATTGTATCCTGTTGAAAATGATATTGAAACTAAAGAATATGTAAAAGATATTCAAATTGATACCGATTTCGAATTATTGTTTCCAGACGAATATATAAATAGTATTACAGAACGATTGAGTTTATACAACGAATTGAGTTTAATAAAAGAAGAAGAAACGTTACTAAAATATGAACAAAAACTAATTGACAGATTTGGTGCTTTGCCCAAACAAGCTATTGCTTTACTAAATAGTATTAGAATAAAATGGAAAGCAACTTCAATTGGAATTGAAAAATTAGTCTTAAAACAAGGAAAAATGGTTGGTTATTTTGTTGGTGATCAGCAAAGTGATTTTTATCATTCCAATCGATTTATGAAAATGGTTCAGTTTGTGCAACTCAATAGTAATTTGTGCAAAATCAAAGAAAAAGAAACCAAAAACGGACTACGATTACTACTTACTTTTGAAAACGTAAAAAGTATTAATAAAGCGCTGGAGTTGATTAGTTTAATTTAAAAATAAAAACCATCTGATTAAAGATGGTTTTTCAATATTTTTAAAAGTTAAAATCTATTTTCTAAGCACTTTAAAATTCACTTCTCTTTCTCCTTCAAATTTTACTTTAAAAAAGTAGGTTCCAACAGCAAATGAAGAAATATCAACTTTGGTATTCAAGTCATTGATGTCATTTTGATATAATAATTGTCCTGTAACATTATAGACCGATACTTTACTAATTTCAGTTTTCGAAACAATTGTTACATTGTCATTGGTAGGATTTGGATAATAGGTAAAGTCAATACCATTAAATTCATTTGTTCCCAAAGCACTACAAGATGTTGTTGCAACCCAACCTTGGTCTACAACGCCAGGATCAGATTCGAATCTCATTGTTAATGAACCATCACTTGTTGTTGAAGTAAATGGTCCAGGAATTGTTGTTCCTGTATAACCAGCAGTATTAAATGAAGGAGCAGAAATAGAGTTTCCGTTATACATAAACAAATAATCATAATTGAGTTCTAAAGAAAATGAAGAGAAAGTCATAGTTACTTTTTGTCCAGCAATATTAGGAGCAATAATTCTAACAAATGATTGATTGTCTGTATAATCTCCTGCAGTTCCACCTGTATCTGTAACGATTATTCCACTACAATAATTTGCTGTAGTAGCAAAAATTGCATCTTTACTTCCAGCAGTAACGCCACTTGTACATGTTGGTCTAACTCTAGCGCTGTAATAAGTATTTGGCAATAAACCAGTAACATTAAAAGGATTTGAAGTAACAGCCAACCAATTACTAAAACTGCTAGAAAATGATTTAACTGCTCTTTGCCAAGAAGTTGCTCCGCTTGTATCTATAAAACTTATTGTAGCTGTAGTATTTGTAATATTTGATGTTGTGACAGATGATACAAAGTTTATACATGTAGAAACACAATCAAAACTTAAACAAAAAACTCCATCAACTGCGTTTTGAATTGCTGTTCTTGGTTGTGGACCAAAACCATTGCTAAAACTTATTCCCGAAGAAGTTAAGTGACAATAACTCATTATTGTTCCTCTAATAGTTGTTGATGGAATTGTTGGCGGACTTGTTACACAAGTGCTTCCTTCGGCTGTTCCACCACCAACTGGACCACAGTTGTCGATTGCTGTATTGTTTCCGTTCCAAGCACAAGCATGAGTATGTCTTGAACCTAATAAATGTCCGAATTCGTGAGTAATTACTTCTATAGTCCAAGAATATGTTGGAACTGTGCTGTAACTAAAATTTACATCTGAATAACAAAAATTATCTTGAGTACAAAGACCATTTATAGAAACTGCAACGCCACCAAGTCCGCCAGGATCAATACCAACTAATTGTCCAACATCACCATTAAAAACAGGTCTTAAATCATGAAATTGAAATAAATAATCTGTTGAAGCTGAACCAGTATATGGATCTTGAGTTGTCCAGATGAACATTGATTTTAATGCTGTAGAAATTCCATCATTACTATATAAAGTTTGAACATTATTAAAAACAGATGTCATCCAATTAGTTGTAGTTGTTGTGCTGCTTGAATTTGATTGAAACAAATTGTAATCAATTTCAAAATACATTGTAACACATCTTGCAGTTACAACATTTTTATTGGCGACTTCTGAAGTATTCATTATTTTGCTTTCATCATCTTTTACAGAACAATTAAAACCACTTGAAACTTTAAAGTTTGCGTCAGAATAAACAATATAATCTGAAATATTATTAACTTTATCTAGCTTTCCTACAACTAAATTAGCAACTTCTTGACTAGAAACAACTCCATTAAATTCATTTTCAAAGAAACTAAATGACGCAACAGATTTATAATCACCTTTAACAATTCCGCGATAATAAACTCCTTTTTGATAAGAAATGTCTCTAGAATAATTAGTGTCTATCTGAAAATTTTCTGTAAACAAATTCACTTTATATAAATTCATTATAATAACACTACCATTATAAGGAATTTGTAATTCGATAAAATCATATTTATTAGAAACAACCTCACCAACTGATTGAAAATTTATTTTTGCCAATGTAGATTTTTCAACTGTTTTATTAACTTCTTTAGATGAAATACTGGAATCTTGTGTTAATGGAGAAATTGATTTGAATATTGCTTTTTGGTTTTCATATTCTTTAACTTTATTAGCAATCTCGTTTTGAGAAAAACCAAAAAAGAAAAACAACAACGAGGCAATTGTTATAATGTTTTTCATAGCATTTTTATGTGTTTTATTGTAAAGTTAATGCAAATGTTAAGAATAT
>NZ_JAYVFH010000043.1:0-6441 GCF_043773265.1 Flavobacterium sp.
GAGGAATAACACTTATCTCTGCGAATTATAAATTGTTCTTTATGCTCTGCGATGGTATTTGACCTCGTAGTTAAATTTAGTTAATCATAAATTTCATTAAAATTATATATATAACCTGTAATGTCTCTTATTCCGTTAGAATTTTTAAATTCTGCCTTAAATTCTTTTACTAAAACATTCTTTACCTTACATTGATTTTGTAAATGAAAGTATTGAGATGCATATGCCCAAACTCTTCTTGAACTAGTTTTAGGTGCACGGATATTCATTTCACCATAATAACCTTGTCCTTCCCAGCTGGGAATCTTTTAATTCAAAATTAGATTTTAATATATTAACTGTACAACGTTCACTTTCAGGTCACATTTCGTCTAACAATTTAATAAGTTTTTCGATATTACTTCTATAATCCAAATCACATTTTCTAAAAATATCTGATCCTATTATTTGAATTTTATTTGACTCATAAACTGATTCTTTAAACAATTTTGACGAAATCAATGCTACTGAATAATTTTTTTCCTTACTGTATTCTGCTATTTGTTCTAATGTGCTGTTACATGCAAAAAATGGCAAACCTTCATTTTTAATTATTTTCAAAGATTCTATTTTTGCAATTTCAATATCTTCAATAGTATAGAGCTCCTTATGTTCTAGTTCGTTTGAATTAGGCAAAACTAACCATTTATGAAATAAAGGTTCATTAGATTTAATGTTATTAAAAATTTTCATTCGAATTTTATTAACTTTTTGATTTACGATTGAAATAGGAATGTTAAATTCCTGTTTCAAAGGCCAAAAATTTTTTGAATTTAATAAAATATGAAAAGACCATTCGTTATTTTTTTTGACAAATTCATCTTTGGTTTTTATCCATTTAAAACCATATTCTGTCATTACTGGTTCTAAATAATTGCTAATTACTTGAACTACTTGTTTTTTTGTAATATATAATTCTTCTTCCATTATGGCCACGTTGATTTTATTGTTTCATTAGTAATTTTTACATCCATACTATGAGAGCGTAATATTTCTGAAATTTTTATAGAACTTCCTTGAGCAATATTATATGGAGGTTCTTGTATTATTTTTGGCAATTTATTTGTAACGGTTCTTATTTCTAGAAACCCATGAGCCTTGATAGCATTCTCAATTACTTGTTGGTTTTTACGAAGTTTATTTGCTATACCATATTTAGTTTCATTTAATATCCATTTGCCAGTGTTGGTATTAAAAATACAATTATCTGCTATTGAAACTACATTATTAACTTTAAGATATAGCCTCGTAATGTGAATGTAGCCATCGGTTAAAGGATATTTTTTTAATAGTTCTTGGGTTATTTTAGCTTCAAATTTTAAAGCTTTTACAAATATAATAAGTATTTCTGTCCAAGTTAATATTGCACCACCAGCACCAGCATATAATTTATTTGCTGACCTTGCAGCATAATACTCAATTATTTCTGCTAATTTGTGCAAGTCTTTTTTTGCAATAGCTGGAAAAGCTTTTTTTACACCATTAATCAAACCTTTAGAAGGTCCGCTTGCCATACGAGCCATCATTATACAAGAAACTACATATGACGCATCTGTAGCATCTGCTTTTTGGATTCTTTCCCAAACTTTTTCTATATCAAAATCTAATGTTACGATTTTGGTTAATGCTTTGCCAAGTCCTGTTAATGTGGCTTTAGGATCATCAATTAAATTTAAAACAAATTCTCCTGAATCTCTTGATGAAAGATATATACCCCAAGATATAGGTTCTGTTTTTCTACTAATTTTATCTGTTACATAGGAATCGTAAGTTGATTTATTTGCTTTTATACCATCTTCAAAATAACCTTGAAATTTTCCATCATTAACCCAAATAAATAATTTTTCATCGGGTAGAATAAATGCAATAGTTTGTGATTTTTCATTTAAAACAAGTATAGCTTTTTTATGTGCTAGACTTGATGTATTTATCGGTGTTCCTATTTGTTGACCATAATATTCTGTATAATCTAAACTTTCATTTCTTGAAACTTCAATTCTTTCACTTTCAATCGATTCAGAATATTGATTACTTTGATAGCTTACTTTAAAATAGCAATCCACTTTTTCTCCTTCAAAAGTTCTAAATGCCAAATCCTGCATTTTTAAAGTAAAAGGAATTTTTACTTTAATTAAATTATTGTTTGCAGGTGTATTTATTGTTGTTAATGGAATATCTTTTCCAACACCGGCTTCACTATCGTCATCGAAAACTTGAATTTTGAAATTAATGTTTTGATTTTTTATACCTTTTGAAGTAATTTCTAATTCAATTGTTTCACCAAATTTATATTCGCTTTTTGGAATAACTCTAATACTTTGTATTGAGAAAGTTTGATTTTCACTTTTCTGTCGACTTTTCTGTAACGCACTAGCAAGAAAATCATAACCTTCATCAAGTTCAATTCCCATACCGCGCAACCTTGCTACTGTTTCTGGTGACATATTTTTACTTTTTATTAATAACTAGTTTGTGAGCGTTACACTCACAAACTAGTATAATTTGGTTATTTAATAGGTTCAGTGGCTAAACCCAATTTATTTAAATTTGGTATTAATCCGTTTACAGCATGATTCTCGCATCCATCGCCACAAGGTAAGCCAGTTGCATCAACAGCAACACCACTGTTTTGTAATGCAATTAGTGAAGTTGGCACAACAGTTTCCCATGTTTCTTCAACTGTATATTCTTGCTCTTTTAGCTCATCAACAATTGATAAATATAATGGGTCACCAAGAATTGGCATTTGTCCGCCATTCCATATTTGTCCAAAGTTCATATAATGCATAACTGCCTTTTCAAATCCTGGTTTTACGGTTACAATAACTCGGCACATTCCGGCTTGCATAAAGTTTCTAAAAATTGGGTCGTTAATCTCGGTTTGGAATAATTCGTCCCAATCATCTCGATTACCCCAATAAAAAGGATAAAAGTTATAGCTCATTAAGTTCCAGTCAAATGCTTGTTCCATAAATTTGGCAAAGCTGCCATAATCGTCCATGTCTTGTGTAACACTAACTTGATGATTTGTAAAAGTAGGATTGTTGTTATACATTTTTCGTCCAAATCGTCTGTTTGAAGCTGTGTTTGTATCGTCTATTAAATAGGAGATACAATTTTTTCTTAACACAAGTTGCTCTATTTGTCGATAAAATAATGGGTTACTTTCGGTAATTTGAACACCTGTTGCTTTGGCTGATGCTAAATTTTCATTATATTTTTCTAGTTGGGCTTTATAGCCAGCAATAATTTTTTCGAAAGTTTCTTTTTTCCATGCCAAGATAGTTTCTTCGGTAGGTTCTGTTTTTACAGAAAGTGATATGCTACAAGAATGATAATTTCCTAAAGCATAACTAAAACTTACTTTATCAGTAAATTCATCTAAAATGTGTCCTAAAGGTTTAAAACCCAACAAATCATTTTGTGTTATATTAGCATATGAACCTTGTTTAATTAAATTATGGTTTCCAAAAGAAATATTAGCCGTGTGAGGTTCAGTAGTATTAGTATCTGTTTTGGCAGCAAATTTAAGCTTTGCAATAGTTGGTTTATATCCTTTTTCTATAGTGATATCATACGAACCTTCAATAACTTCTAAACCACCAAATTTTACTGTTGAAATAGTTTTATTGGCAAATATAAATTTCTTAGGATGTGTGTTTACTTCAACCTCATAAGTAGAAGCCAATGCTTGATAATTTGCCTCAGAAATGTTTGTAAAATTGGCATATCCAACTGTTCTTGGATCAATTGGTTTTTCTAGAACAATTGCATTTTCGGCTATTTTACTAACTTCCATTCCCAAACGATGAAACTTGCTTGGTTGTGGTACCATAAATTCATACATTAATCTTTTACCGTAATTGAAAATTTGATTTTTATAGGTTGCATTAATAAAACGGAATACTCCAGAAACATGGTTTTCTCCTAAACGATTGTCAAAGGCATGAACATTTTCTTCGGTAAACTCATCAGTTACTTTTACAATTTTTTCCGATTTTACACGAGAAACAATTCTTTCTGAAGCTCTTTGGGTAAGCTCTTTTCCTTGAATAACGGCTTGTCTGTTACTTTCTTCTTTAGAAACATTAGTTGCATAACTTGCGCTGGCATCTAAACTAAAAGTATCGCCATAAGAATATTTTGCATTAACATTTGTTGTAAAGTTTTTATCTTCTTGCATGATTTTGGCAATCTCAGTTTGCATTTCAAAACGCTCTGTAGATGTTGTATCAGTCAATTTTTCGGTTTCAACTTCAACACTATCAGTTTGTGTAGTTTGAGTTTGATGAAAAGAAGTTGTTGTTTTACTTCTTAATTCTTTAGCCATTATGTTTTCAATGTGAGCAACTTCGCCAGCATCATAACAACAAACATGAGAAACTACTTTTTTATAATCTGCAATACCCAATTGGCGAAAACCAAAACCTTTTGGTTTAAAGTCATTTTGATTATTTGCTTGATTGATAACACTATTTAAATCTGCTAAAAAACCACGAGTACAACTATTAAAACTGAAACTAAACGGTTTAATTTTAAATTTCTTTGTCATTCCATTTGTAAAATTTAGTGTACCACTAAAACTTTTAATAGTATCATTTTGTGCTTCAGTAATTTCATCGCCAATGCCAAACATATTAAAAATAGAAATAGTATTTGCTAATGCAGAAATAGTTCCTGCGCCATCAGTAATATGTGTACCATTGATAAATCCTAAATCATATACAATCGATGTAAGTATATAACTAGTATTTGGAACTTGAATGGTCATGTATGGATTAAATTTTCCATTTACATTTTTACTACAAATATTAAAAGTAAAATCATCAATTTTAGTACTATTTGCTCCAACAGGAATAACAGCATCTCCAATTGTTACCACTTTTTGTGAGAATTGAGTTTTAGAAACAATATTGGTGTGCTGTACTTTTTTTATATCTTCAATTTTATTTATTACTTGATCAAAAGTTTCAAATTGGTCAAGATTTATAATTGAAGTTAAAAGTTGGAAATTAGTAACAGAAAGATTATTTTTAAAAAAATCAGAATCTGCTTCTTTGGGATATTCAAAGATAAATTCAGGTAATTTTGGATACTCTACTTGTGGTTGATTACAAAAATCCTCAGGATCATAGTTAGCATCACGAGGATTTGCACACAATGCTTTTTTAGAGATAATGTATGCTCTTTCATAGTCAATTAAAAGTGGATTTATACTATCTTGATGAATTAGATAATCTTTATCAAAATTGATTTGGTATTCTCTAGAATAAACTTTAGAAGCTGTTTGAATTTCTAAAATCAGATTTTGCAATTCGTCAATAACTGAACTTGATAATAAATTTTCTTGAGCATCAAGTATTTGTTTACTTGTATATTTTGCTATATCATTTTCTATATTTTGAGAATCAGTTGTAACTTGTTCATCAAAAATTGAAGAAGGCAAAACTACAGTTGCATTTGACAATTGAATAAGAAATTCTGATTTTTCAATTACTGTTGTTAAGTTTTGAATGTTTGTAATTAGATTTTGTAAAATTAAAAGTTGATTAATACTTTCTTTTATATAAAAATCTTTCTGAGTAAGTATTTGATAAAAATAATTGTCCCAAAGATTTAAAACTATACCGTTTTGAAGTGGTGTTAAAGTTTCTACTTTAGCAAGTATTTCATCAGTAGTTGCTTGGCTTTTATTTCGCATTAACCAATCTGAAACTTTAAAAAAATTAAGGTTAATTGATTCAACTTCAACTTTGTTCTGATAGGCAGTAGCTGAAAAAGTAGTTGCTGCAATTTCTAATGCTTGTCTTTTAGATTGTGTAACTGGTTTGGTTTTTACAGCATTAAAAAAAACTCCAGTTGTGTCAGCTAATTTCTTGAAATTTTCAGGATGAAAAACAAAACGTTTTTCTTGATTTTCTACATTTAAAAGTTCTGGACTTCTTAATGAAACGAAACGATATAGTGTATTTTGATTTTTTATTTCTGGCATTTTAAAATATTTAAAAGTTGTTTTTTTAAAGTCAAACCAATTTTATTTGATTAAAGTGGGTTTCAATTAGTAAAACGTCCCACAATAACCTTCTTTGATTTTTGATTTTTAAAAATTAAATATTTTTTGTCTTTTTGTAAAGCTGTAAGCTGTAAGCTGTAAGCTGTAAGCTGTAAGCTGTAAGCTGTAAGCTGTAATAAAGTTAAGAGAAATAAACCGATTTCGCAACATTTTTAACATATTAGTTATGTGAAATTAATGAAAAACTACTTACAAAATACAATTTTAGTTTTTTTTAACTATGATAATAAAAAAAGCACCAATTTTCAATTGAAAAATTAGTGCTTTTTTAAATTTAATAAATTAAATTATTTTGTTGGCATAGTTTCTAGTAATTCAACTTCAAAAAT
>NZ_JAYVFH010000044.1:0-11107 GCF_043773265.1 Flavobacterium sp.
ATAGAATGAGAATTTTAATTGATGATTTATTACAGTTTTCAAGAACCAATAAAACCGAAAAGGTTTTTGAAGTGACCGATTTAAATTTATTACTAGAAAATGCTAAGCAAGAATTGGCACAAAACATAGAAGACAAAAATGCTACAATAGAAAGTAATGTTTTGCCTTATCTGAATGTCATTCCGTTTCAAGTGCAACAATTGTTTACAAACCTCATTGGAAATTCTATAAAATATAGTAAAGAAAATGTTGCTCCAATAATAAAAATAAGCAGTTCAATGGTAGTTGCTCAAAATGATGTGTTATTACCAAGAAATAAAAATAAATTTCATAAAATTACAATTAAAGACAACGGAATTGGTTTTAACCAAGAATATGCAGACAGGATTTTTGTGCTTTTTAGTCGACTACACAACAAAAATGAATATACTGGAACCGGAATTGGTTTGGCAATTTGTAAAAAAATTGTAGAAAACCACAAAGGATACATTTTTGCAAAAGGTCAAATAAATGAAGGTGCAACTTTTACAGTTTACCTTCCAATTACATAAAAACTAAAATGTCTAAATTAAAATTATTTTTAGAAGTTTTAAAAGACACATACAATGGTTTTTTTGAACAAAAGATACTAAAACTAAGTGCTTCATTGGCCTACACAACAGTGTTTTCTATGGCGCCATTGTTATTAGTTGTTTTATACTTGTGCGATATTTTCTTTGGTAGAGAAGCAATAGAAGGCGTTATTTTTTCTCAAACTAATAATTTTATAGGTTATAGTGCGGCAAATCAATTGCAAACTATGATAAAAGGTTTAAATATTTACAACGAAAGTAAACTTGCTGGAGTTTTTGGCATTGCAACTTTACTAATTGGAGCAACATCTGTATTTGCAGAAATTCAAGATTCTATAAATACTATTTGGGGAATTAGACCAAATGAAAAATCGGGTTTTTGGTTGTATATAAAATCTAGATTGATGTCTTTTGGAGTAATAGGAAGTTTAGGATTTATATTATTAGTTTCTTTAGGGTTTTCTACATTATTAGATTTAGCAACAACGAAACTATTGTCAGAATATTCTAATATTGGAGTTTACATTATTTATAGTGCAAATATTATTATTACTAGTTTAGTAATTACTTTGCTATTTGGTTCAATTTTTGCCATTTTACCAGATGTGAAAATTTCTTGGAAACAGGTGAGAGTTGCATCATTTACTACAGCACTTTTATTCATGTTAGGAAAATTTTTAATTTCATTTTACATTTCTAAATCAAATATATCATCAATGTATGGCACAGCTGGATCATTTGTAATATTGATGGTTTGGGTTTATTATTCGTCTGTAATATTGTATTTTGGAGCTGAGTTTTCAAAATGTTATGCTGTAAAATTTGCCTCACCAATAAAACCATTAGAATTTGCAGAAATTGTTCAAAAAGTTGAAATAACATCAAGTAAAGAAACTATTCAAAAAGCCGATAAAGAAATTAAAGTTATAAAAAAAGCCGATAAAATTGAAATAAAAACTATTACAAATAACGAAGAAAAAAAATAATTTTTATTAGCTATAATTCTCAAAACTCTCTTTAAAAAAAGAGAGTTTTTTTTATGTAAAAATATTTTAAATAATATTCAGCACTTAAAATACAATTTAAAAGTTGTTTAAAATAGTGAGTTTTTTATTTAAATTATCTGTTTTTCTTTAAATAAAAATCATCAATATACATTACTATTTTAAAACATTTAGATAAAATTATATAACATGTCAAGTAAATTAAATTGAGAACTTAGTACCATAATAAAGATACAATCAGCAAACATGTGAATTATATAACATTAAACGAATGAAATGTAAAACATAAAAATAAATGAAATGTAGATTTGTAAAAAAAAATCAAAATGATATTTGATTTTAAGTTTTACAAAACATGAACAACACAATTAGCAAACAAAAATTAAAAAAAATAACTTAAAATTTTTATATCATGCAAAATTTATTATACACCATAGCAGTAATATTGATTATTCTATGGGCATTGGGTTTCTTTGTTTATAGTGCAGGAAATATTATTCATGTTTTATTAGTCATTGCAGTAATAGCAATACTTTTAAGATTAATTAAAGGAAGAAGCGTTTAACGATTAAATATTAAAAAAATGAAAAGCAGTAAATTATTATTAGGAGTAATTGGTGGTGTAGCTGTTGGAACAGTTTTAGGAATTTTATTCGCGCCAGCAAAAGGTAGTGAAACAAGAAAAAACATAACCAATAAAGGTTCTGGTTTTAAAGAGACTTTTAAAGAAACTGCAACAAAAATTGCTAATACGATTTCTGAAACCTCAAATGGTTTTAAAAAAGAAGCAAAAGAACTTGCATCTGATGGAGAAGCAAATCTTGAAAATATTAAAGATATCAAAAAGTCTTCTGTAGTTTAAAACAAACAAATTATGGACTCATTTGCAACAAACAAAGACATTCTTTTTGAAAAAATTGAAAATTATGCAAATACAAGTATTGATTTAATAAAGCTAAATGCAATTGAAAAATCGGCAGATGTATTTTCATCATTAACACAACTAATAGTGATGTTTAGTGTTATTGCAATGTTTACACTATTTGTGAATATAGGAATTAGTCTATACATCGGAAAAATACTTGGTGTTACATACTTAGGATTTCTAATAGTTTCTTCATTTTATCTCTTGCTTGCAGTACTAATTTATTGTTTTAGAAAACAATTTATTAAAATTCCAATAAGCAATATGATAATAACTAAGCTTTTAAATAAAATTAATTTAGACAAGGTTTTAGATACAAATAATTGAAAGTAAGAGTATGAAAACATTAACTCCAACAAAAAAGCTTAACGGTGCAATTGCAATTTTAGAGATTAGACAATCAAGAGAATTTCATGAATTAAAATCACAATTTGACACTTTAATTGAAAGCGCTAAACCTATAAATATTATTAAAAATACTGTAGAAGATTTTACTTCTACTCCAAATATAACGTTAAAAATTGCTAAATCATTAACAAGTTTAGCCACAGGTTATGTTTCTAGAAGATTATTAATAGGAAATTCTTCAAATATTTTTAAAAAATTAACTGGATATGCTTTGCAATATGTTGTAACCAATTTTATATCCAAAAAAAATATATTAAAATATACACCATGAAGAGTTTATTTAACTTAAAATCAATTTTTGTTATTTGCATTTTATTTACAATAATATCAGCTAACGCTCAAGAAAAAAAAAATTATGACCAAGGATTTCGATTAGGATTTGGAATTAGCGGTGGTTTGCCACTTGATGATCCTTATGATTTTAATCTTGGCGCAGATGTTAGAGTTCAATATGATTTATCTAAACAATATTCTTTAACTTTTACAACAGGTTTTAGCAATATGTTTGTTTCTGGCAAAAATAATGATTTAGGATATATTCCTGCAAAAGCTGGTTTTAAAGCATTTGTTTTAAAAGATAAATTATATTTAATGGGAGAAGTTGGTGCTGCATTTGCTATTACTAATGGTTATAATAAAACTTCATTATTAATAAGTCCAGTTATTGGATATGCAACCGACATTATTGATATTAGTTTAAGATATGAGCATTATAATGATTTTCCAGTACTTGAAAGCAACAATACAATTGGTGAAGGTTTAGATCAAATATCATTACGAATAGCATACGGATTTAAAATATAAGAAAAATAATAAACATAATGAATAATTTAATTAAGATAGTAACATTTTTCTCTATTCTTATATCATTAACATCTTGCAAATCTGAAAGAGAAATAAGGGTCGAAGTATTGACAACAGATTACGTGAAATTTGTTGATTCTGTAGCAAATATTACTACGCAAGATGTTTCTAATAATTGGAGTCAAATTGAAAAATACTTTTATAAAAAATTGAAAGAATTAAATTTTGAAGCTGATTTATTAGAAAATGATTATTCATTTGATGCAAGAATAAATGCTGCAACAGCTAAGTATGAAAATTTAAAAAAATCATTAATAAAGAAAAAAGTAATTATTGATAAAGAAAATGAGGATGAACCAACTAATTTAGATAAAGAAAATTATAAAATAAAATATAGAAATCAGCAAAGTGATAATTTTGAAAAAGAAGATTTAGAAAGTGCTAAATCGGTTAGTCAATAGATATTAAAAATTAGTTTAAGGTTAGTTTTTGTTTAAGTTGGGAAAAAAGAGCAAAATTCTTAAATTTTGCTCTTTTTATTTTATTAAAAAACTTCGCTTTCTTTAAGTTTTTCCATATTGTTAACCAATTGAAGTTCGTCAATTAGTTTCTGAATTTTTCCATTCATTACGCCATCCATGTCAAAAATATCCATACCAATTCTGTGGTCGGTAACTCTACCTTGAGCATAATTATAGGTTCTAATTTTGGCAGATCTATCACCGCTACTTACTTGAGAAGTACGTTTTGTAGCATCTTCGGCTTCTTTTTTAGCCAATTCTTGCTCGTATAATCTTGAACGTAAAACCGTTAATGCTTTGTCTTTATTTTTATGTTGCGATTTTTGATCTTGACATTGCGCTACCAAACCAGATGGAATGTGTGTTAATCTCACAGCCGATTTTGTAGTATTTACAGATTGTCCACCAGGACCAGATGAACAGAAAAAACCTACACGAACATCGTTCATATCTATTTGAATATCAAATTCTTCTGCTTCTGGCAAAACCATAACAGTTGCCGCCGATGTGTGAACTCTACCTTGCGTTTCTGTTTGTGGAACACGTTGTACACGATGAACACCAGCTTCAAATTTTAAAGTTCCATAAACATCTTCACCAGAAACTTCAAAAATTACTTCCTTAAATCCGCCAGATGTTCCTTCGTTCATATCTACAACCGAAGTTCTCCATCCGCGACCTTCGCAATATTTAGTGTACATTCTAAATAAATCTCCAGCAAATATTGATGCTTCATCTCCACCAGTTCCGGCACGAAGTTCAATCATAACATTTTTAGCATCTTCTGGATCTTTCGGAATCAACATAAATTTAATTTCATCTTCAAGTTCTGGCAATCTATCTTTGGCTTCGTCAAGTTGCATTTTAGCCATTTCTACCATTTCAGCATCGCTTCCATCGGCTAAAATTTCGTTGGCTTCTTTAATGTTTGCATCAAGAGTTATATATTCTTCGCGCTTTTCCATTAGACCTTTCAGTCCTTTATATTCTTGGTTTAATTGAACATAACGTTTTTGATCGGCTATAATATCTGGTTGAATAATCAAATCAGATATTTCGTCGAAACGTTGTTTTACATATTGAAGTCTGTCTAACATTGTATTTTTTATTTCGAGTGCAAATTTAGTGAAAAGTATTTAGTGTTTTCTATTGTTAAGAAAAATTTAAACACAAATTACACGAATTAGCACTAATTTTTCTTTACAATTATTTCACGAATTAGATAAAACTAGAGTTTTCTCTTTAAATTTTATTATTTTTACATTTCAAAATCAAATGTTATGAATTCAAAAACTTTTAATTTTTTAGGTGTACTGATACTTTTTATTAGTTTTTCTTGTAAAAAAATTGAAACTGAAAAAGTTGAAAATTATTCGAAACTTGAAAAAGCAAAATATCTTATTGGAAATTGGGAAAACCTAACACCAGATGCTAATTTTAAAGAAATTTGGAAAAAAGAAAACGATAGTACTTTTACAGCTTCAAGTTTTATTACTGTAAAAAAAGACACTGTTTTTTATGAAAATATTATTTTGGAACAAAAGCACGATTCATTGGTTTATATTGTTTCTATAAAAGGAGAAAACAAAGACAAAGCAGTTTCGTTTTATTTAACCTCTGATACACATGATGAATTGGTTTTTGAAAATCCGAAACACGATTATCCAACAAAAATTGTTTATAAGAAAGTTTCCAATGATAGTTTGGTTGCAACAATTTACGGAATGAAAGATGGAAAAGCAGACGAAGAAGCGTATCCTATGAAAAGAACAAATAATTAATCATGAATAATTTCAGAATTATTATAGCAGTTTTATCAATTATTGTACTTCAATCGTGTAATAAATATGACGCTAATGGAAGATTAATAAAAGAATATGAAGAATTGGACAAAGCCAAATTCTTGCTTGGAGATTGGGAAAAAACAGACAGTATAGGCACATTGATAGAAAATTGGAAAACCGAAAATGATAGTACATTTTTGGGCAAATCATTTTTTGTAATTAATAAAGATACTATTCGTAGAGAAAGTATAGAAATGATGCAAGACAAAGAACATCTTCTATATACATCAACAATTATTGGCGAAAATAATGATGAACCAATTCCTTATCAAATGACACAAAGTACTGATAGTTTATTGGTTTTTGAAAACCCAAAATATGATTATCCTAAAAAAATTACATATAAACTTACAGGTGAAAAACGAATTACAGCAACTATTTCTGGAATATTGAAAGGTAAAAATTCATCAGAAAGTTATCAATTGGCTAAGATTAAGTAAACTATTAAAAAAATTATTCTAAAACTTGTCATCATAGGCAAGTTTTTTTTTGCTCTATTTTTCTAAAAATCAAACACATAAAAACAAACAATACATATTTATCTTTATTTATTCTAAATAAGCTTTGAAATTTAAAAATCGCGTTTTATATTTGCATCGTTATTTTTAATTATTCCAAATAAATGAAAAATTTAGTTGTTTTATTAGCCATTTTAAATTTTAGCTTTAGCTTTTCACAAGAAATCTTATTAGAAAATCAAGAAGATTTTTATGTAGAAAATGATACCGTAAAAAAGAAAAAAAGAATACTATTAAATGAAGTTGTCATTGACAGAAACTCAAAAAACTACTCTGTTGAAGTTGGAAAAAGCAAAATAAAACCTTTAGATTTACCACAAGCAACAGCAATTATTCAAAACGAAACGTTAGAACAACAACAAATTTTAAGAATATCTGATGTTTTAAAAAATACAAATGGCGTTTATGTTTCTGGTGCAAGTAGTGCATCTGGTAACAATCAAGAAGAATTTGGTTCTAGAGGATTTACCTTTAGCGGAAGCAATACTTTTAAAAATGGTATTCGTTTTAATGGTTCACTAATTCCAGAAACTAGCTCATTAGAAACTGTAGAAGTTCTAAAAGGAAGTACTGCTTTATTGTTTGGTAATGTTGGTCCAGGTGGAATATTGAATTTAGTTACCAAAAAACCAAAATTCAATTCTGGTGGAGAAATTAGTTTTAGAGCTTCCGAATTTGATTTTTACAAACCAACAATTGATGTTTATGGAAGAATAAACAATTCACAATCAACTGCATTTAGAGTTGTAACAAGTTATGAAAAAGGAAATAGTTTTAGAAATTCTGTTTCAAGTAAACGTATTTATTTCAATCCATCGTTACTATTTAATTTGTCTAAAAAAACGTCACTTCTTATTGAAGCTGATTATTTAAAAGATTCTAGAACTCCAGATTTTGGACTAACGACTATAGATTATAAAATTGTTGAATTGCCAAGAAATTCTTTTTTAGGTTTTGATTGGGGAAAATTTGATTCGAATCAGCAAAGTTTAACCACTACAATTTCACATCAATTATCTGAAAAATGGCAACTTAAAGGAATTTATTCCTATCAAGATTATGAGACAAATTTACTTTCAAGTTTGCGACCAAATGCTACAAATTTAGTTCAACCCAATGGCGATTGGACAAGAGGAGTTCAAAAAAATGATGCAAAACAAGAGTATTCTATTGCCGAAATTGATCTTACTGGAACTTTTAAAACAGGAGAAATAACTCATAATTTTCTTTTAGGAACAGATGCTGACAGAAGTTTTACAAATACTTTGGCTTTCAAAAACATAACTTATTATGACAAAATAAATATTTATAATCCAACTCTAGTTATTGAGAAAAACACAATTTATGCAACGACAATCATTCCAGAAATGGAAAAGAATACCAATGTTGATGCAACGATTAAAAGAGCTGGAATTTATTTTCAAGATATGATAGAACTAACCTCTAAATTCAAAGTTTTGGCTGGTTTACGTTACAGTTATTTAGAAAACACTACCAACACTTTAACGTTTTCTACTATTGTAAATGCAGAAACCAAAACTAATAATAATGTAATTTCCTCTAGATTAGGATTGGTTTTTCAACCTACAAAAAACAATTCAATTTTTGCAAGTTATTCTGATTCGTTTGTATTGAATACAGGAACTGACAAAGATTTTAATGCCTTGCCAACGTCAACGATTAATCAATATGAAGTTGGTTTTAAAAACGATTTTTTAAAACATAAACTTTCATTAAACATAACTGGATATTTAATTGATTACAGTAATTTGGCTCAAACAGATTTCTCAAATGGCAATGTAAATACTACCATAAAAGAATTGGCTGGAGCATACAGAAGTGAAGGAATTGAAGTTGATATTGCAGGAAAATATAAAAATTTCAATATTCTTGCAGGTTATAGTTTTAACGAAACAAAGTATACCAAAAGTAATATTTATGACAAAGGAACTGCTTTGAGATTTACACCGAAACATACTGCAAATGCAAGTGTTTTCTATGCTTTTGATCAAAAATTAAAAGGATTAGAATTGGGAATAATGTCTAATTATGTAGGTAACATTTTTGGTGGAAGATTGAAACCAAACAATGCATCAACACCAGCAGAATTGGCACGCAAACCAATTCCGGTTGATGGGTTTTTACAATTTGATGCTTCTATTGGATATACCTTAAAATCGTTAACATTACGCGCAAAAATTAGTAATTTAGCCAACGCTTTGAGTTACTATGTTTATGATGATAACACAGTTACGCCAATTGCACCAAGAATGTTATCGACAACTTTAACTTATAAATTTTAACCAAAAATGAAGTCATTAAAAGCTAGAAATTTGCATAGAGATTTAGGATATTTTTACATTGGATTAATAATTTCGTTTGCCATTTCGGGAATTTTAATGAATCATAGAGACAGCTGGCATGCCGAAAAATATACTATAAAAACCAAAAAAGTTCAAGTTAATTTACCAGCAGAAGATAAAATTACAGAAGATTTTGCTAAAGATTTAGGCAAGCAATTAGCCATAGAAGACAAATTTAGAAGATTTAAAATTGAAGATGGAAAACTTAGAATTTCGTTTGAAAAAAATGATGTTGACTTAGATTTAAAATCTGGAAAAGGCGAAATTGTTTCGTATATAAAAACTCCAATTATTAGTTCTATGATGAAATTGCATAAAAACACAAGCAATTGGTGGATTTATTATGGAGATATTTTCGGGTTTTCGTTAATTACCATTGCAATTACTGGCACATTGATGATTCCTGCAGGAAAGTTTAGTTTTAAAAAACGAGGTTGGAAACTGGCTTTGGCTGGAATTATTTTTCCTTTGGTGGTTTTATTGTTTGTTTAGGATGGTTTTTTCTTTCTTAAAATGTATTTGTTTTAGTATATTTGGGATTGATAAATACGCTTGTAAATTTTATTGCGTGTATTTATGAGTTAGCAAACAGTTTGTGAAAACTCGGACGAATTCAATAACTCAATGCAACAAATTTTTAAATTAAAATACTTATGGAAAACTTAAATGAATTTATAGAAATTAATCTAAATTTATTATATAAAGCCGATGATAATAAAATGTATTCAACTGATTTTTTAAATATTAATGGAGATAGATTAACTGCAAAATATCTTGGTTTAGAATACCAAGTAGAATTAGAAGATGAAGGTTTAATTAGAACTAATGAAACTTTATGCAAAATTACCCCAAAGGGTTTTGAAATTGCAAAAAATGGAGGTTGGAAAAAATATTTAGCAGAAGAAAATATAGCTAATGAAATAGCTAATGAGCAAAAATTAATTAAAGACAAATTAGAACTTGATTTGGCAAAATCGAATTTAGAAGCAAATAAGTTAAATAAAAAGATAGCAAAACAAAACGAAAAGAATGAAAAGAATAATAAAATTGCTACATGGGTTAATATTGGGATAGGTTTAATAAATATTGGGCTATTATTATGGCAAATATTGAAAGGTAAATAGTTTAAAATTTGCAATTCAAGAATAAAACCGATTTGCTAACACAGGTTTTATGCTATTGCTGCGCTTGGGCTTTTTTGGACGCTTGGTCTCTTATCTTTTTTCTTTTAATCATGTTTTTTCTTTCAAAGTTTTCGGTATATTTGCTTTGGTCTGTGAAAAAAAACAGCAACAGACATAAAGCATGGGAACGTTGGCAGTAATTATTTTACGAATCGAGTTAACTAGAACTTTTTTTGATTAAATTTGTAAAATGGAAATTATTGATAACAATATAGAAGATTTGAAAAGACTTTGTACAATGTTCAACGTAGAAAAAATGTATCTATTTGGATCAGCATTAAATTCAACCTTCAATAAAAAAAGTGATCTTGATTTATTGGTTAAATTCAAAGAAATTGAATTATCTGAATATTTTGACAATTACATAAACTTTAAAGAGAAACTAGAATCCTTATTTGGACGTGAAGTAGATTTACTTGAAGAACAAACCTTGAGAAATCCAATCTTAATAAAATCAATTAACAAATCAAAAGAATTGGTTTATGGATGAAAGAATTCTAAAATGGTTATTTGATATAAAAATTTCTATTGATGAAATTGACGATTTTTTCAAAAAAGAAGAAAAGGATTTTTTCAAATACAAAGCAAACCTAATGCTTAAAAGAGCAGTAGAAAGAAATCTTGAAATTATTGGAGAAGCTGTTAATCGCATTATAACATGTGATAGTTCTTTTAATGAAAACATAACTAATGCTAAAGCAATTATTGGCTTAAGAAATCAGGTAATTCATGCTTACGACAATATATCGGATGAAAATATATGGTCAATTTTAATAAACCATCTTCCGAAGTTAAAAATCGAGATTGAAAATTTAATTAATCAAGAATAATAACTACTGCCAACAGCCGTTTGCGTCAATGGCGTGGCTTGGGATTTATTTGGACGCTTGGTCTCTTATCTTTTTTTGTTTCAATCATATTTTTTTTTTAAAAGTTTTCGGTATATTTGTTTACGTCAGTGTGT
>NZ_JAYVFH010000045.1:0-17921 GCF_043773265.1 Flavobacterium sp.
GTTAGAGGTTGGTGTTCCTGGTTCTAAAACAATTTTTCCGCCTTTCCATTTATCTGCAATAGGCACAACTTGACTAATATCACTCCATTTTTGCAATAAGTTTTTCAATGTTTTTTCAACTTCATAAAAACTAACTGTATCTACTTCACCATCAACTGCTTCAATAATTTCAAATGTACTGTCAACGTCTATAGTTTCCAATCCGCTTTCTATAAAAGTTACCCAATAATGTTTAGAGGTTACATTGGTTACAACTCCAAGTCCAAATTCTGAGTGTTTTATTCTTGATCCAATTCCTAGTATGTTCATGATTTTATTTTATTAAATAAGTTATTTTATTTTTTTCTATTGAATCAAATGTTTTCAAAACAACATAATACCAATTCTCCTCTGGAATATCAACTATAAAAATTTCGTCTTTTTTGTGTTTTTTTATTTCATCTTCAAATATTTTTACCATTTGTCCTTCTTCAAACCAACCTAAATCACCATCTTTATTGCCATCCATAGTATATTTATTTGCTAAAATTGAAAATGAACTTCCATTTTTATAATCTAAAATTATAGTTTTTCTAATTTTATTAATATCAAGTACATTCATTTTTGAACCATCTAAAAAAACATAACTTACTCTCATTGAACTTGATTTGGAAATATCAATCACTTTACTTTTAGATGTGCTAAGTTTATTTTTATAATAACTTATACTATCGTTATTTGTAAATATTTCTTCTAATTTTGGTGCTTTATTATTATAATTTATAAATATGCTTGTAGCTTCTTCTTCACTAATTCCTTCTTTCATTGGAGGAATATTATCTCTATAATTTTGAATATACTCTTCGGCTCCTTTAATAGTATTAATATCTTCAAATTTTTGAGAAAATGAATTGAAAAAATTAAATATTACAATAAGTAAAACCATTTTATTTTTTAAAAACATACTTTTTTTATTTTTCTTCAAATATAAAAATCTTTAACAAATTCTTCTAATCTGAGTAACTGAAATTTCCTTTCAAAATTGTACTTTTGCATTTGGCTTATTTTTTTCAAATGATACAGCCTACATTTTACATTATACAATAAAAAAATGTTAGAAAACAACAATACTATTGAAGTTTTAGGTGCAAGAGTTCACAATCTCAAAAATATAGATATTTCCATTCCAAGAGAAAAACTGGTAGTTATTACTGGACTTTCAGGATTTATAAAGATTTTTCTATAAAATCTAATTTAATGAGTTCCCAGTTTTTAGATAGCATACAATTGGGCTCGAAATCTAAATCTGCAGCAGTAAAATCGATGAACATTTGCCTTATTTTTGAATGATCATCATTATATGGATAGCGTTTTTGAAAGTACGAAATCATTTCATCAAGTGGTATTCTTTCTAAGAAATAATGTAAATCCCAAAAATCTTTTTTTCTACCACCACGCAATACAATATCCAGTTTCATTGCAATAATTTCTTCAATAGAAGCCATTCGAATTTCATCCACAATGAGTTCTTCAAAAACATAATTATCGGTGTAATATAAATCCAATTTTATACAATCTTTTTCAGAATAACCAATTTTAAAATAAGTTCCAAAAGCCACAATATCTATGGGACTTGAACTATAAAAAGCAAATTTATTTTTCAGAAAATTTTTGATACGATCAAAATCAATAGATCCATAATCTGCATCGCTAAACATATCGATATCAACCGACATCCTGTGTCCAATTTGCAAACTCAAAGCCGTTCCGCCAACTAATCTGAAAGTCGAAAAAATTTCTTCCTGCATCAAATCCAGTAGAATCTCTTTGAGTAAAGGCGACACCGTGTTCCAATGTAAATTTTCCAAAATAGATTACAATTGATGTTTTAATAATTTAACTTTTTCTACAACATCTTCTCCATAAAAACGGGTAATTTCATCTTTTTCTTCTTTCGTTCCTCTTGAAAAAACACGTTTAATTACCGCTACCTTCATTTGTTGCCAATCTATTTTGTCAAAAGTCGTATCCCAAAACAAAACTTTGCTCAATTTTGAAATATCGGGTTTTAAACTATTTTTTTTCTTGGCTTGCTTTACATCATAGAAAACTTGCAAGGTCATCAAAAAACCATCTTCTAGTTGCAATTTCTCTTCTATTTTAAGTGATAATTCCACATTCATTTTTCGGCTGCCGTTAATAATAGCTCCTAATGTTTGAGGATGTTCTCCAATAGCAATAGCAAATTGCCTTTTGTTGATTTTCTGTTTCAACAATTCTCGTTCCACGAATTTTCCTGGATGAACCCCTTTTATGATTTCAAGTGTAGTTTGCATACCACAAATATAAACAAAATTGTTTACATAACTCCAAAAATCAAATTTTGGAGAATTCTAAAACCTAACCCGAGCTTTTGCGAATTGGCGTTGCAAACCTAAATTCAATTGTTGTAACTTTGCATTTTGTTTAAAATTATGTTAGAAAACAACAATACTATTGAAGTATTAGGAGCGAGAGTTCATAATCTCAAAAATATAGATATTTCCATACCAAGAGAAAAATTGGTAGTTATTACTGGACTTTCTGGTTCTGGAAAATCATCTTTGGCATTTGATACTATTTATGCCGAAGGTCAACGCCGTTATATCGAAACTTTTTCGGCTTATGCCAGACAGTTTCTTGGCGGATTAGAGCGACCAGATGTGGATAAAATTGATGGACTTTCGCCAGTAATCGCAATTGAACAAAAAACTACAAGCAAATCGCCACGTTCAACAGTTGGAACCATTACCGAAATTTATGATTTTCTTAGATTATTATTTGCTCGTGCTGCCGATGCTTACAGTTTCAATACTGGCGAAAAAATGGTTTCCTATTCTGATGATCAAATAAAAGATCTAATTAAAGAAAATTTTATTAGCAAGCGAATAAATGTTTTGGCGCCAATTATTCGAGCAAGGAAAGGTCATTATGCCGAATTATTTCAACAAATTGCCAAACAAGGTTTTGTAAAAGTTCGTGTAAACGGAAAAATTGTAGACATTACAACTGGAATGAAATTGGACAGATACAAAACCCACGATATCGAAATTGTAATTGACAGATTGCAAGTCGAAAATGATGAAGATACTAATAAACGATTGGCAGAAAGTATAAAAACGGCAATGTATCATGGCGAAAATGTGATGATGGTTATTGAACATGAAAGTGATGATGTTCGTTTTTTTAGTAGAACGTTAATGTGTCCAACAACTGGAATTTCGTATCAAAATCCAGAACCAAATTTATTTTCTTTCAATTCTCCAAAAGGTGCATGCGATCATTGTAACGGATTGGGAATTGTAAACGAAATTAACAGAAAAAAAATAATTCCAAATCCTAAATTATCAATAAATAAAGGTGGATTTGCTCCACTTGGCGAATATAAAAGTTCTTGGATGTTCAAGCAATTGGAACTTATTGGTGAAAAATATGATTTCAAATTGACTGATCCAATTGAAAAAATTTCTGATGAAGCAATGGAAATGATTTTGAATGGTGGAAATGAAAAATTCTCGGTTGTTTCAAAATCTGCTGGCGTTACCAAAGAATATAAAATAGATTTTGAAGGAATTTCTAAATTTATAAAAAACCAATTTGACGAAAGTACTTCAACTGCCATAAAACGTTGGGCAAAAGAATTTATGGACGAAATAAATTGTCCTGTTTGCGATGGTTCTCGATTAAAAAAAGAATCTCTTTTCTTTAAAATTGATAATCAAAATATTGCTCAATTATCAGCAATGGATATTTCAGAATTAACAGTTTGGTTTAAAGAATTACCACCAAAATTATCTGAAAAGCAAACAACAATTGCCACTGAAATTCTAAAAGAAATTAATGACAGATTAAAGTTTTTAATTGATGTTGGACTAAATTATTTGGCATTAAGCCGAAGTTCAAAATCACTTTCTGGTGGCGAAGCGCAACGTATTCGTTTGGCTACACAAATTGGCTCGCAACTGGTTGGAGTTCTTTATATTCTGGACGAACCAAGTATTGGATTACACCAACGTGATAATGAACGATTGATAAATTCTTTGAAAAATCTTCGTGATATTGGCAACTCCGTTTTAGTTGTAGAACACGATAAAGATATGATTGAAAGTGCCGATTATGTTATTGATATTGGACCGAAAGCTGGAAAATATGGTGGAAACATTATCAGTAAAGGAACTCCAAAAGAATTATTGAAAGAAGATACAATTACTGCTCAATATCTTAACGGAAAAATGAAATTTGACATTCCTAAAAAGCGTAGAGAAGGCAACGGAAAATTTATAAAACTAATTGGCGCAACTGGAAATAATCTTAAAAATGTAACGGTAGAATTTCCGTTAGGAAAATTAATTGGAGTAACTGGAGTTTCTGGAAGCGGAAAATCAACTTTGATAAATGAAACGCTTTATCCAATATTAAATGCACATATTTTTAATGGTGTAAAAAAACCAATGCCTTATAAAAAAATTGAAGGTTTAGAACACATTGACAAAGTAATTGATATTGATCAAAGTCCGATTGGAAGAACGCCAAGAAGTAATCCTGCAACGTATACTGACATTTTTAGCGAAGTTAGAAACCTATTTACAATGACTCCAGAAGCCATGATTCGTGGTTATAAAGCTGGACGATTTAGTTTTAATGTAAAAGGTGGACGATGTGAAACTTGCGAAGGTTCTGGAGTAAGAACAATTGAAATGAGCTTTTTGCCAGATGTTTATGTAGAATGTGAAACCTGTCTTGGAAAACGTTTTAACAGAGAAACACTGGAAATTAGATTTAAAGGAAAATCAATTTCAGATATTTTAAACATGACAATTGATGAAGCGGTTCCGTTTTTTGAAAATATTCCTAAAATTCAACGAAAAGTAAAAACCTTGCAAGATGTTGGTTTGGGTTACATAACTCTTGGTCAACAAAGTACAACGCTTTCTGGTGGTGAAGCACAGCGTATAAAATTATCGGCAGAATTGTCTAAAAAAGATACAGGAAACACTTTTTACATAATGGATGAACCCACAACTGGTTTGCATTTTGAAGACATTAGAGTTTTAATGGATGTAATAAACAGATTGGTTGACAAAGGAAATACGGTTTTAATTATTGAACACAATCTTGACGTAATAAAACTTGCCGATTATATTATTGATGTTGGTTTGGAAGGTGGAAAAGGTGGCGGAGAAATTATTTGCAAAGGAACGCCAGAAGAAATTGTGAAGAATAAAAAAAGTTATACGGCTCAGTTTTTGAAAAAAGAGTTGGTTTAATAAATAGTTATCATGAAAAATCAAATTGAAATTATTACAGATAGACTAGTTTTAAAATCTATAACACCTGAAATTATTCACGAATTATTCAATACCAAAACTAAAGAAGAAATTATAAACTATTTTGGTTATGATGAAAATGGTTATGAACATAGTAAAAAAATGCACGAAAAAGGAATGGAATCTTTTAGAGTTTCATCATTTTCTTTTTTAATATTTGATAAACAAACCAATTTACCTATTGGTGAATGTGGTTATCATTCTTGGAATGAAGCCCATAAAAGAGCAGAAGTATTTTACAATATGCTACACGAAAAAGATAAGCAAAAAGGATTAATGACCGAAGCATTAAAAAGTGTTTTAAATTATGGTTTTACTGAATTAAATCTTCATAGAATTCAAGCATTGGTTGCGTCAGAAAATGTTCCTTCAATAAAATTATTATTGCATTATGGTTTTGTAAAAGAAGGAACTATGAGAGAAGATTATGTTGTAAATGGAAAAAATGAAGATTCTGTTTGCTATTCTTTGTTAAAATGGGAATGGAAAGATTAAAAATTATATTTGGTGTTAGAAATTATATCCATAATGTTAAAAAGGATTACTTTAGCACGTTTTTTTAAATCAAAAAGTAATAAAAATAATTCCTAAATAATAAAAAAAACAAAAAATATGAAATTTGAAGAATTTGCAAACGAAGACGATTTAATAAAAGATAAATTACAACAAAAAACTTGGAACGAAATACGAAGTAATGACTCGTGGGCAATTTTCAAAATCATGTCAGAATTCGTAAACGGTTACGAAACTATGGCAAGAATTGGACCTTGTGTTTCGATTTTTGGTTCGGCAAGAACAAAACCAGACAATAAATATTATTTACTAGCAGAAAAAATTGCTTTCAAAATCAGTAAAGCTGGTTACGGAGTTATAACTGGTGGTGGACCAGGAATTATGGAAGCTGGAAATAAAGGCGCACATTCTGGTGGCGGAACTTCGGTAGGGTTAAATATTGAATTACCATTTGAACAACATTATAATCCATATATTGATAAAGACAAAAACCTAAATTTTGATTACTTTTTTGTTCGTAAAGTTATGTTTATCAAGTATTCACAAGGATTTGTAGTTATGCCTGGAGGTTTTGGTACACTTGATGAAATGTTTGAAGCCATAACACTTATTCAAACAAAGAAAATTGGAAAATTTCCTATTATTTTGGTTGGTTCACACTATTGGTCAGGACTTATGGATTGGGTTAAAAACGTAATGATTTCCGAAGAACATAACGCAAATATAGAAGATTTAAACCTTATAAAAATTGTAGATACCGAAGATGAAGTGGTTGAAGCATTAGATAATTTCTATAAAAAATATAATTTAAGTCCAAATTTCTAACTTAAATTCCAAATTTCAATAATAACATTTTTGGAATTTGGAATTTGAATTTTTGATAATTTCACATTTTATGTTCTTTAACTCATTTCATTTTGCACTATTTCTCCCAATAGTTTTTATACTATATTGGTTTGTAGGTAATAAATCAAAAATCAATCAAAACTATATTTTAATTTTAGCGAGTTATTATTTTTATGCCTGTTGGGATTGGAGGTTTTTATTTTTATTGGTGTTTTCAACTTTATTAGACTACGTTTCGGCAATGAAAATTGAAGAAAGCACCACACAATCTGAACGAAAAATGTGGCTTTGGGTTTGCATTTCAATCAATTTAGGATTTCTTGGAATATTTAAATACTATAATTTTTTCGCAACATCATTTTCAGAAATGCTTCATTCATTTGGAGTAACTGCAAGTCCAATATTATTAAAATTAATTCTTCCTGTTGGTATTTCATTTTATACTTTTCATGGATTATCTTATATTATTGACATTTATTACAAAAGAATAAAATCAGAAAAAAATTTTGTTGATTATTCTTTATTTGTAAGCTATTTTCCACTACTAGTCGCTGGCCCAATTGAACGTGCCACTCACCTATTACCGCAAATTAAAGTAAGAAGAAAGTTTAATCTTGAAAAAGCCAAAGAAGGAATTTATCAAATAATTTGGGGTTTAGTAAAGAAAATTGTCATTGCCGATTCTTGTGCTGTTTATGCCAACGAAATTTTCAATAATTACACTACAATGAATTCATTATCATTAGTTTTAGGTGCATTTTATTTTGCATTTCAAATTTATGGTGACTTTTCTGGATATTCGGATATTGCTCTTGGAACATCCAAATTATTTGGAATTGACTTATTGAAAAATTTCAATTATCCTTATTTTTCTAGAGATATTGCAGAGTTTTGGCGCAAATGGCACATTTCACTTTCCTCATGGTTTCGTGATTATTTATACATTCCGCTTGGAGGAAGCAACGGAAGTTTGTGGTTTAAAATTAGAAATACATTTATAATATTTTTAGTTAGCGGATTTTGGCATGGTGCAAACATGACCTATATTGCTTGGGGTTTTATTAATGCGTTATATTTTCTTCCACTATTATTATTGAAAAGAAATAGAAAAAATGTTGATGGTTTTTTGTTAAAATTTAATTTTGAATCTATTAAAACAATTTTAAATATTTTAATTACTTTTTCAATTACATGTTTTGCTTGGATATTTTTTAGGTCAAAAACAATAACTGATGCCATATATTACATTAAGAGAATGTTTTCTGATTTAAATTTTTCTGAACAATATTTTAAAATAGAAAGATATAATTATGATTTAATAATTTTAGTATTATTATTTATCATTGTAGAATGGAATAGTAGAACTAAAATTGAACCCATTTCTGGCAAATATAGTTGGATAAAACTAGCTTTATGCTTGGCTGCAATACTAGCATTAGGCGTTTTCTCAGATTATAAAGAATTTATTTATTTTCAATTCTAATGAAAAAGTTTATTCAATTTATTTTTAAAATTATAGCAATTCTAATTCTAACATTGGTTTTGCTAGATGTTTTATACACAGTAATTTATTTAAATTCTAACTCAAGAACAAAGATCGATTATTTATACAATTCTAAAGATAAAAATTATGATGTTGTTTTTCTTGGATCATCAAGAGTTAACAATCATTTTGTTCCAAAAATATTCAATGATTATGGATACAAGACTTTCAATTTTGGTTTAACGCGTTCAAGATTAGAAGAATCTTCATTAATGCTGAAAATGATGGTTGAACGAAATTATAAAATCAAAAATCTAATTTTGCAAGTTGATTTAAACATCAATACCAATGATCATTCAGAAGCGATTAGATCATTATTTATGCCTTATTTGCAACAATCAAAAACTATTAGAAATCATTATAAAAACATTTCAGAATACAATCAATTGCTGTATGTTCCTTTTTACAGATATATGAATTATGATGCTCGAATTGGATTTAAAGAAGCTTTTAATACTGCAATTCATAAAAAAACAAATGCATTAGATAATGATGGTTATTATCCATTAATGAAAAATCAGAAGAAATTAATTCCGGCTGATTTATCAAAATACTATCCTAAAAAGAATAAAGCTTATGAAGAAATTAAGATAATTTGCAAAAAGAATAATATAAATTTGATTGCAATAACAACTCCAATGTGCAAAAGCACTATTAATAGGGAATATTTTGACCAAATAAAACTAATATATCCAGAAATTCGTAATTTTGAAAATGCAGTAACCGATGATAAATATTTTGCATCTTGTGGACATTTAAATAATAAAGGTGCAATTGAATTTACAAAAGTAATATTTTCAAGCTATTTTAAACCCAAAGAAACCCATTGAAAAAAATTACCTACATATTCTTTTTGTTCTGTTTCGCTTCCTATTCGCAGCATCATTCTAAAATGAATGTTGAAATTGATATAGAAAAAAAAACCTTAAACGTTTATCAAGAATTAACATTCAGTAATGAATCTAATGACAGTCTTAGCACTATTGTTTTAAACGATTGGAACAATTCATATTCAGATAAAAACACACCTTTGGCAAAACGTTTTTCTGATGAGTTTGTTAGAAATTTTCATTTAGCTTCAGATAAAGAAAGAGGAAGCACAAATAACATAACATTTATTGATGAAAACAAGTCTATTTTATCTTGGATTAGAAGTAGTAAGCATCCAGATTTAATAGAAATTCAATTAAAAAATAAATTACTTCCTTACCAAAAAATTAAACTTTTCATATCATATATATTAAAAATTCCGAGTGATAAATATACCAAATATGGATATGCCGAAAATGGAAATTTTAATTTAAAAAATTGGTTTTTAACACCTTCACGTTATGAAAACAATGACTTTATTAGAAACAGTAATGCCAACTTAGATGATATTACAAATTCATCATCCAACTTCGAAATAGAGTTTAAAGTTCCTGATGGATATACAATTATTACTGAATTAAACACTTTAAAAGTTGAAAATAATACACACTATTTAATTGGAAAAAACAGAATCGATTTTTCATTATTTTTAGAAAAAAACATCACTTTTTCTAGCTATAAAAATAAAAATATAAATGTATTCTGCAATTTAAAAGAAGGCAGATTAGACAATATTCAAAAAGCAATGGCCATTGACAAAGTGGTAAATTATGTAACACAAAATATTGGAACATATCCAAACGAAAACATTACTGTTTCTCAAGCAGATTATGAGCGAAATCCGTTTTATGGATTAAATCAGTTACCAACATTTATTAGTCCTTTTGAAGATAGTTTCATATTTGAATTAAAATTTTTAAAAACCTATTTAAACAATTATCTGCGAAATACTTTGCAAATAGATTCACGAAAAGACAATTGGATAATTGATGGTATTCAAATCTATAATATGATGAAATATATTGATGAATATTATCCAAATGCAAAAATGATGGGTAGTGTTGCAAAGTTAAAACTACTTCGTGGTTACCATCTTGTATCTTTAGATTTTAATGAACAATACAGCTACTTTTATATGCTAATGGCTCGAAAAAACCTAGATCAACCACTTGGTGATTCCAAAACAACTTTGATAAAATTTAACGAAAAAATTGCGTCAAAATATAGAGCTGGTTTAAGCTTGAAATACCTTGACAGTTACTTAGAAAACGAAATTGTACCCAATAGTATTAAATCATTTTATGAATTAAATAAAGTAAAACAAACTACAAGAAAAGATTTTGAAAACAGTATAACTTCAAATTCAAATAAAAATGTTGATTGGTATTTTAAGACAATTATTGATTCGAGAGAAATTATAGATTATAAATTTGATAGATTATCAAAAACTAAAGACAGTATCTCATTTTCATTAACCAATAAAACAGATACCCATGTACCGATACCAATATATGGTTTAAAGAATAATAAAATTGTTTTTAAAAAATGGATTGATAAAATAAAAAAAGATAGTATTTATACTTTTGAAAGAAATAATGCTGATAAAATTGTCATAAATTATAAAAACGAAGTTCCCGAATTTAATTTACGAAACAATTGGAAATCATTAAAACCATTAAAAATTTTAAATAAACCATTAAAATTTAACTTCATGAAGGATTTAGAAGATCCTTATTATAATCAAATTTTATATGTACCTACATTGCAATTTAATATTTATGATGGCTTCCTACCGGGAATGAGATTACACAATAAAACAATACTTGATAAGCCATTTAATTTCGATATTAATCCCACTTTTTCAACTAAAACTAGTAATTTATCTGGATCTGGTTTTGTTGCTGTAAATCAATATAATAGAGATAAAAAATTATTCCTAATTAGATATTCATTAAGTGGTTCAATATTTCACTATGCTCAAGATGCTTTTTATACAAAATTAAATCCATCTGTAACTTTAAGAATTAGAGAAAACAACCTTCGCGACAACAGAGTTCAATCTTTATTGTTTAGACAAGTTACAGTAAATAGAGAAAAGTCTAATTTTGTTGCCATTGATAATACAGAGCAAAACTATTCTATTTTTAATTTTAAATATCTCAATAATAAAACCGAAGCCACTAACCATATTAGTTTTCAAACAGACTTTGAAGCTTCAAATAAATTTGGAAAATTAGCAGCACAAGTTGAATACAGAAAACTATTTAATAATAACCGACAAATAAATTTAAGATTATATGCTGGTAGTTTTTTATATAAAAATACTAATTCAGAGTTTTTTAGTTTCGGAATTGACAGACCAACTGATTATTTATTTGATTATGATTATCTTGGAAGGTCAGAAAGCACAGGTATTTTTAGCCAACAAATTATTATTGCCGAAGGTGGTTTTAAATCGATATTACAATCAAGATATGCCAATAAATGGATAGCAACTTTAAATTCTGGTTTTAGTGTTTGGAACTGGATTGAAGTTTATGGTGATATTGGAATTGTAAAAAATAAATTTGTAAAAGAAAAATTCATTTATGATTCTGGAATTCGACTTAATCTAGTAACCGATTTTTTTGAACTTTATTTACCAGTATATTCTAGCAATGGTTGGGAAATTGCACAACCAAACTATGGAGAAAAAATAAGGTTTGTAGTCACTTTTTCACCTAAAACATTAACCAAGCTTTTTACACGAAAATGGTTCTAATTGTTATTAAAACTAAGTTGTTTTTGAATTTTTAAAGCAAATCATAGCTTTTTCATGAATTAAAATCAACTATACAACAAAAAAGCATCATTTAATTATCAATACTTGAATAATATTTTTCGTTATAAATGAAAAAATTACTACTTTTTTATTAAATTTGTTGATTAAGAAGATTTTTAATTATGACCGAAACACAAAACAAAGTCGAAATTACTTTTGAAGATTTCAAAACCGAAGTTTTAAACGATTATAAAATTGCAACTATAAGTAGAGAATGTAGTTTACTTGGACGACGTGAAGTGCTAACAGGAAAAGCAAAATTCGGAATCTTTGGTGACGGAAAAGAAGTGCCACAACTTGCCTTGGCAAAAGCATTTAAAAATGGTGATTTTCGTTCTGGTTATTATCGCGACCAAACTTTTATGATGGCAATTGGAGCCATGAATATTGAGCAATTTTTTGCCGGATTATATGGCCATACCGATATAAATTTTGATCCAATGAGTGCTGGAAGACAAATGGGAGGACATTTTGCAACACATTCATTAGACGAAAACGGAAATTGGAAAAACCTAACTCAACAAAAAAATTCTAGCGCAGATATTTCTCCAACTGCTGGACAAATGCCTCGCCTTTTGGGTTTAGCACAAGCTTCTAAAATTTATAGAACTGTTTCTGGAATAAATCAAACTAACTTTTCTGATAAAGGAAACGAAATTGCTTGGGGAACAATTGGAAATGCTTCAACATCTGAAGGATTGTTTTTTGAAACAATAAATGCAGCTGGAGTTCTTCAAGTGCCAATGGTAATGAGTGTTTGGGATGACGAATATGGAATTTCTGTACATGCAAAACATCAAACTACAAAAGAAAATATATCTGAAATTCTAAAAGGATTTCAACGTGATGAAGAAAATAAAGGATTCGAAATTCTAACAGTAAAAGGTTGGGATTATCCATCTTTGGTTGCAACCTATGAAAAAGCGGCACAAGTTGCTCGTGAAGAACATGTTCCTGTATTAATTCACGTTCAAGAGCTTACACAACCACAAGGACATTCAACCTCTGGAAGTCATGAGCGATACAAAAATGCAGAACGACTTGAATGGGAAGAAAATTTTGATTGTTTACGTCAAATGAAATTATGGTTAATTGATAATAATTTAGCATCAACAAAAGAATTAGACGAAATTGAAAATCAAGCAAAAAAAGATGTTCTAGAAGGTAAAAAAGCAGCTTGGACAGCATTTGTAACTCCAAAGAAAGAGGAGCAAAAGGAATTAGTTGATTTATTAAATAGTATTGCTACTTCAAGTGAAAATAAAATTTTTATTGAAAAAATTGCTTCCGATTTAGCTTCAATAAAAGAACCTATTAGAAAAGACATTTTAGTTTCAGCTCGTAAAACACTTCGTTTAGTTGTTGATATAGAAACACATCATGAAAAGTCAAGTAAACAATTATTATCAGAATGGATTTTAGAATATACTGATAAAATTCAACCTAAGTTCAGTTCACATTTATTTTCACAATCTGAAAAAAATATATTAAATTCCAAAGAAGTTGCTCCTAATTATATTGATGGTGCAGAAGAAGTTGATGCTCGCTTAGTTTTAAGAGATAACTTTGATGCCATTTTTACTAAATATCCTGAGTCGTTAATATTTGGAGAAGATGCAGGAAATATTGGTGATGTAAATCAAGGATTAGAAGGAATGCAAGAAAAATATGGCGAACTTCGTGTTGCCGATGTTGGAATTCGTGAAGCAAGTATAATTGGTCAAGGAATTGGAATGGCAATGCGTGGTTTACGTCCAATTGCTGAAATTCAGTATTTAGATTATCTTTTATATGCAATTCAAATCATGAGTGATGATTTAGCAACATTACAGTATAGAACTGCTGGAAGACAAAAATCACCATTAATTATTAGAACTCGTGGTCACAGATTAGAAGGAATTTGGCATTCTGGATCGCCAATGGGAATGATAATAAATGCTATTAGAGGTATTCATGTATTGGTACCAAGAAATATGACAAAAGCCGCAGGATTTTACAATACTTTATTAGAAAAAGACGAACCAGCATTAGTAATTGAATGTTTAAATGGATATAGATTAAAAGAAAAAATGCCTACCAATTTAGGAGAATTTAAAACCCAAATTGGCGTAGTAGAAACTATTAAAGAAGGAAAAGATATTACTTTGGTTTCTTATGGTTCAACATTGCGTTTAGTAGAAATTGCTGCTAAAGAATTAGAAACTGTTGGAATTAGCTGTGAAGTAATTGATATACAATCGTTATTGCCATTTGATATAAATCATGATATTGTAAAAAGTATTGCTAAAACCAACCGCCTTCTCGTTATTGACGAAGATGTTCCTGGTGGAGCAAGTGCTTATATTTTGCAAGAAATTTTAGAAGTTCAAAATGCTTACAAATATTTAGATTCTGCACCACAAACACTTGCCTCAAAACCACACAGACCAGCTTATGGAACTGATGGTGATTATTTTTCAAAACCATCGATTGAAGATATTTATGAAAAAGTTTATGCTATAATGAGTGAATCTAAACCAAATGTTTTTCCTAGTTTGTATTAATCATTAAACATATTAAATTTCAAAACCCTTTAATTAATTTTAAATTAAAGGGTTTTGCACTAGTTGATAAAAAAGCTATAATCAATTTAAGAATACATCTTCTTTCTCAATTCTTGAACGCCTTCATTATCAAGATAATCATCAAATGTCATGTACCTATCAATTACACCTTTTGGAGTAATTTCTAAAACTCTGTTTCCAACTGTTTGAGCAAATTCGTGATCGTGAGTTGTTATTAAAACCGAACCTTTAAAGTTTTTTAAAGAATTATTAAATGCAGTTATCGACTCTAAATCTAAGTGATTTGTTGGTTCATCTAGCATTAAAACATTGGCACGAATCATCATCATTCTTGATAACATACAACGCACTTTTTCTCCTCCAGAAAGTACTGTACATTTTTTTAATGCTTCTTCTCCAGAGAAAATCATTTTTCCAAGAAAACCACGAACGTAAACTTCATCGCGTTCTTCTTCTGTTTTTACAAATTGACGCAACCAATCAACAAGATTCAAACTTCCATCTGTAAAGAAGTTACTGTTATCATTAGGTAAATAAGATTGATTTGTAGTAATTCCCCAATCAAAAGTTCCTGCATCGGCAACTTGATTACCATTTAATATTTCATAAAAAGCTGTTGTAGCTCTAGAATCTTTAGAGAAAACTACTATTTTATCGCCTTTTGCCATATTCAAATCTACATTTTTAAACAAAACTTCTCCATCTATTGATGCAGCTAGATTTTCTACATGTAAAATTTGATCTCCAGCTTCTCTTTCAACATCAAAAATAATGGCAGGATAACGACGACTAGAAGGACGAATTTCATCCAAATTTAATTTGTCAATCATTTTTTTACGAGAAGTTGCTTGTTTAGATTTGGCAACATTGGCACTAAAACGACGAATAAATTCTTCCAATTCGGCTTTCTTTTCTTCGGCTTTCTTATTTTGTTGTGCTTTTTGTTTTGCTGCTAACTGACTAGATTCATACCAAAAGGTGTAATTTCCAGAAAAGTGATTAATTTTAGAAAAATCAATATCAGAAATATGAGTACAAACTGAGTCTAAAAAGTGTCTGTCGTGTGAAACTACAATAACTGTATTTTCATAGTTTGCCAAGAAATTTTCAAGCCAAGTAATGGTTTCAAAATCTAAATCATTTGTTGGCTCATCCATAATTAATACGTCAGGATTTCCAAATAAAGCTTGTGCAAGAAGCACACGAACTTTTAATTTTCCGTCCAAATCAGCCATTAAAGTATAGTGAAATTCTTCAGTAATACCAAGATTAGAAAGCATTGAAGCTGCTGCAGAATCGGCATTCCAACCGTTCATTTCTTCAAATTTTACTTGCAACTCTCCTATTCTATCTACTTTATCATCAGTATAATCGGCATACAAAGCATCCATTTCTTGCTTAATTGCAAATAAAACTTTGTTACCCATCAATACAGTTTCTAAAACGGTATGCTCGTCAAACACATTGTGATTTTGGTTTAAAACCGACATACGTTTTCCTGGTTCAAGATGAATATGACCAGATGTTGGATCAAATTCGCCTGATAAAATCTTTAAAAAAGTAGATTTTCCTGCGCCATTTGCACCAATAATTCCGTAGCAATTGCCTTGTGTAAAGGTTGTATTTACATCGTCAAATAATATTCTTTTACCAAATTGAACCGACAAATTAGAAACTGATAACATATAAAATAATTAGTATTAAATTTTGTGCAAAAGTAGTGAAAAGTGTTCAGCTAATTGGCATGTAATACAGCAAATTTGAAAGTAATTTTAAATCATATATTGTTTCAGTTTTTTTAATTTAATAAGTTTTATTTAACTAATGATTAACAAAATTTTCTAATACAACACAATATATTTGTTTTTAATAGATTATTTATTAATGAACCTATCGCCCAACATAAAATTATTTTTCATTGCTTCCGTTTTATTAACCTTGATGAGTTCTTGCAAAAAGGAATTTTCAGGAAATAATTATGTGGCATATTTTGGTGGAGAAGTTACAAATCCGGTAAATCGTTATGTGCTTTTTTGTAAAAACAATAAAGTTATTGATACAATTAAACTAAAAAATGATAATACTTTCTTTAAAAAATTTGATTCCTTAACTCCTGGATTATACACTTTTAAACACGAACCAGAATACCAATATATTTATTTTGACAAAAATGATAGTTTAATGGTTAATATTAATTCTAAAGATTTTGACGAATCAATTGTTTTTTGTGGTCGAGGTGATGAAAAAAATAATTTTTTAATGGAAATGTATTTAAGAAACGAAAAAGACAGAAACAAAATGTTTGAAGTTTTTGATTATGATTTTGATAAATTTGATAAAACTGTAAATTCAATATATAATAATAATCTAAAATTTTATAATTCAAAGAAAAAAGAAATCGACTGGAACGATGAATTTGATATATATGCCAAAGCTTCATTAGATTTTCCTCATTATACCAAAAAAGAAATTTATCCTTTTGTTCATAAGATGCGAACTGGTAAAGATGTAATCGAAAAACTACCTAAAGACTACTATAGTTTTAGAAGTAAAATAGATTATAATAATGAAGCATTAACAGATTTTTCTCCTTATGTAATGTATCTTAGTCATATGTTAAATAATATGGCCGAGATTAAATATCACAATCATTTATCTAATATTGACTTGTCGTTGAAAAACAATATCAATAAATTGAATGTTGCAGATTCTTTAATAAAAAACGAAAAGGTAAAAAATATGGTTTTAAATTCTATAGCTTTTCAATATCTGTTAGAAGATCAAAATATGGTAAATAATAATTTATTTTTAGATACATATCACAAATTTTCTACTGATAAAAGCCAGAAAAATGAAATAATAAAAATTGGAAACGCCATACAATTATTAAAACCAAACTTTGATTTGCCAGAAATTAATTTAATGGATGTAAATGGTAAGACAGTTTCCTCAGATGATTTAATAAAAACGAATACTGTTTTCTTTTTTTGGACAGAAAGTGCAAATTCACATATGGTTGAAGCACATAAAAAAATATTAGATTTTAAAAAGAAGCATCCGAATTTTGAATTTATAGCAATAAATTTAAATGACACTGAACAAAAATGGAAAGAAACACTTTCTAAATATAACTTTAGCGGAATTCAAGAATACCATTGCATTGATTTTGAAAACATTAAATCAAAATGGGCTATTACAAAAATTCATAGAACAATAGTAATTAATAAAGACAAAAAAATTATTAATGCTTTTACAAATATATTCGATATAAAATTTGAAGAAAACTTGAAATAAGTACAAGATATTATATTGTAAGACTTTATTAAATATAAAAGCCGATTTTCTAACGTAAATCGGCTTTTTGTTTTTTATAATATTTACTTCTTATTTCGTACTTTTTTACTTATTTCCTTTTTCGA
>NZ_JAYVFH010000046.1:0-29196 GCF_043773265.1 Flavobacterium sp.
ATTTCCTCTAGCATCAGTATACGTCCAAGTGATATTAAAAGTTCCTTGAGTTGAATAAGTCAAAGGAGAAGCTGTAGTTCCAGTAATAGTTCCAGAGCAATTATCTAAAGCCGTTGGAGCAGTTACGCTAGCCGAACATTGACCAGTAATAGTTGGTAATGTAGTAACATTTGCTACTGGAGCAGTTGTATCATTTACAATAACTTGTTGTGTTTGAGTAGAAGTATTTCCTCTAGCATCAGTATACGTCCAAGTGATATTAAAAGTTCCTTGAGTTGAATAAGTTAATGGAGAAGCTGTTGTTCCAGTAATTTGTCCAGAGCAATTATCTAAAGCCGTTGGAGCAGTTACACTAGCCGAACATTGACCAGTAATAGTTGGTAATGTAGTAACATTTGCTACTGGAGCAGTTGTGTCATTTACAATAACTTGTTGTGTTTGAGTAGAAGTATTTCCGTTTGCATCACCATAAGTCCAAACGATTGAATAAGTTCCTTGAGTTGAATACGTTAATGGCGAAGGTGTAGTTCCAGTAATTTGTCCAAAGCAATTATCAGTTGCCGTTGGAGCAGTTACCGTTACAGAACATTGACCATTTATAGTTGGTAAATTTGTAATATTAGCAATTGGTGCAATGTTGTCAGTAACTAAAACATTTTGTTGTTGGAATGATTGATTACCACGATTATCTGTAAAATACCAAAGGATAGAATATGATCCTGGAACAGTATATGTTAATGGATCAAATGTTGTAGCATTAATTATACCCATGCAATTATCAGTTGATGTCGGTATTTGTGTCACTGTTACTGAACATTGACCAGATAATGTAGGTAAAGAAGGAGAATTTGGCACAGGTTCTGTTGTGTCAGTAATTGTAACAGTTTGTTGTTGTGTAGATGTATGACCATTACCATCATTATATGTCCAATTAATTACTGAAGTACCTTGAGAATTATATGTAGTAGGATTATTTGTTGTTCCTACAATAGTTCCATAACAATTACTTGTAGCCGTTGGAGCAGTTACTGTTGCAGAACATTGACCAGTAATAGTAGGTAAATTTGTAACATTTGCGACTGGTGCAGTACAAGTTGCACTAATTGTAAATGTTTGAGCTGCTGTTGAACTTGAATTACAAGTACTAAATACTGTAACATTTGCTGTTCCAGCAGTTAATACATCGGCAGCAGTTATTGATGCAGTAAGTTGTGAAGCACTAACAAAAGTTGTTGTTCTATTTGTTCCATTCCATCTGATAATTGCATCACCACTTACAAAATTTGAACCATTAACAGTTAATGTAAAAGCAGTACTTCCAGATAATTTTGATGTTGGAGAAATTGTAGTTACAATAGGATTTGGTTTTACAGTTACAATAACTTCATCTCTATTACTTTTTACAGGTGCCAATTTCCAATTAAAGAATTGAAAGAATATTCCAGCACCACTATTAGCAGTTATTGAAATTGGTCCACTCGTTATAGGATAAACAATTCCTGATGTAGCACAAGTTAAACTTAAACCTGAAATTTCTCTAGAAACCAAACGCAATCCTGTTGCAACTGGTAAAAAGAAATCTAAATTAATATCTTGTGTTCCTGTAGTTGTTAATCTAACAATTTTAGATTCTAACATCACACCTGCATTATCTCTTAATTCAACATATATTTGACCAACTGCAGAAGCAGTTACTAAAACTGATTTTAATTTTGTTGGAGTAGTACAATTGAAGATTAAATATCTATTTGCTACAGCAGCATTAGCCGAAACAGTTCCTGTAACAGTAACTGGTCCAACATTAGCTGGTGTTATTTCACTTTCTACCCAATATGATGTAGTAGTACTTAAAGCTGGAGTTGTATAAGCAGCTGTTGAAGCTAAAACTGATGTTGAAGTTGCAGAATTATACCATTTTATTGTTCCACTACCTGTAGCAGATAATGCTGCGGTTTGTCCAACGCAAATTGTTGCATCTGATGCAACAGGAATTGTAGTTGAAGGAACCATTACAACATTTAATGTAGTTGCTATTCCATTTGTTATTGTAACAGAAATAGTTTGGGTTGCATAACCTGCAGCTTCAAATATTACATTATAAGTTCCAGCAATTTGTACTTTATGATAATCTCCTTTTGTTGGAGAAGTTTCTACCCAAGCACCGAATCCATCAGATGTTGCATTAACATATACTTTTGCATGTATTGGAAAACCAGATTGATCAGTTACAACACCTTGAATTCCGTAACTAGCTTCTTTTACAAAATTTAATAATGCTTGTCTGTTTCTATCCCAATGAAATGGAAGATTTGCAGCAGCAGGAAATTTAATTGTAGAAACCTCTATAGTTACTTCTTTATTATGATTAAAACAGTTATTATAATCTTGTCTTCCACCTTTTACAGTGTACCATATTGCTCCATTAGTTGTTCCAACAAATTGTCCAGTTCCATATACATCATCCATGTAGTTTAAATTACCATCTGCAATTTGACTAGCTTCAGCATATACTCGAGAAGCATATCTAAAATATGCATCTTGTGGATGAACACTTACAGCAGAAGAACCTGTTGCAGCATTAGATGTATCCCAAGGAAAATTTACTACTTCTGCACCACCATGATAGTTAGCAGCTAATACAAAATTTCTTGTTTGTTCAAAGTTTAAAAATGCAGTTGTTTCAGTTTGAAAAGCTAATCCATCAGGATGAATTCCTCCAATAAAGTCTGGATAATTTCTATTCATATCAACTCCAGCAGCATTTCCTCTAGTTGCTGTATTTCCAGTTGAGTTCATTATGTCATTTCCTGTGGTTTTATAAGATCCATCAGGATTTGCTAACGGACAAATAAATAATTCTGTACCATTAACTAAATTTGTTATTTCTGTATTTGTTCCATAGTTAGATAACAATTCATCTATAAAATGCAACATAGTTGGATAACCAGTAATTTCATCACCATGCATTGAAGAAGAATAGAAAAATTCTGGTTCAGTTTCATCTGAAGTTGCATTGTCAGAAATTTTTAAAACATAAAGTGCTCTTCCATTAGGAGTTGCTCCAATATTTTGAAGTGTACACAAATTTGGATAAGTTGTTGCCCAATAATTCATTTTAGCAACATATTCAGAATATTTAGGATAGGCATCCCATGTAGTATCCCAAGCAGCAGTTGCTTTATACGTGTTTGAATCTAATGGAATCTCATTGTCTGAAGTACTTACTTCAAAATTTAGTCCATATGTTAAAAACTTTTTAAATTGATCTTTGTTTGCATAAGCTTCGACTTCAAGATTGTTTTCGTCTACATGCTTATGACTTACAGAAATTATATTATTAATTTCATAAAACTGAGCTTTACTAATGGCTTTGAAAGTAAAAATGACTTCTCCTTTTTCTTTTAAATAACGATTAGCTTTTTCTAATGAACTACTTTTCTGAGCAAACAATGTGCTTGAAAATAAGATAGTTAACAGTACAATTAGAGTAACTTTTTTCATATTAGTTAGGGTTTTGAGCTACAAACCTAAATAATACTTAAATTCCGACAAAATATTTTATCGATAAAAAGCATATAAAATCGATAAAAAGCATATTGTGTATAAAATTATAATTTTAATCCTACAAACAAATTAAAAATCAATTTTTAAATTTATTATTCACTAATTTTAATACATCATAAATGATACTATTTATTAAATAAATTGGAAAAAATATTAAAAAAAAAACCCAATCCAGATTTTTGGATTGGGATATTGTAGCGAGAGAGAGATTTGAACTCTCGACCTCAGGGTTATGAATCCGTATCTTAAATTTACATCTAGCAAATGCTAGTCTTACAAACTCATTTTTAGTATAAAATTACAAATTGTATGCGTTTTAGTAGTCATGGTTAATTATCCTTTTTTGTTAATTGTCATCATTACAATTTCACTTCCTGCTGGATCATTTTCTGGCATTGCATCTACTATAGTAATTTCTACATTACCTTTTTCATAAATGCTTATCATTTGTTGGTAACCATCTTCTTTAACAGTATTTGTTACTGCTTTTGTTTGTAGATGTTCACCTACTTTTTTTGTAATTTCTAATCTTTTTTGAAAAGCCAGTTCACTATCAGAACCAGTATAAATCAATAAATTAAATGTTGGATAATCTTCAGACGAAATAGTAATAGAGTTTTCTCCTTCGGTAAAGTTTACTTTTGAATAATAATCTTTATCTTCTTCTGTTTCATCTTTTAAACCGCTAATTATGTTTGAATAATCATTAGGACAATCCTTAATAATTTTGTCAAATTTATACTCAAAAGAAAGTGTATCATTTACAGTTATAGGTTCATCTTTACCTTTGCTGTAAATCTTATCAAAATTTGTAATAACTGCTGTAGATAATGTTACTAATGCTGTAATTACTACTGTAATAATACCTACTTTGCTTGATTTTTCGTTTTCTGACATAAACTTAATTTAATTCGTTTTCTAAAAACATGGCTTACTACTTTCAAAATTTTCTCTGGAGAAATCGGTCATTGTATAAGAAGTTGTTTTTTTACTTTTTTTATTAGTATATTGAATATAATCCCAAATTCCAGAATGAATAAAAACATAAATTCCAGTAACTTTTCCATCAATAATTTCTTTGTAATATGAATAAGATGTTGGATGTGCTCCATTAGTTTCCATTTCTTCCTTTACGAACGTTAAATTAATCGCAACTTTTTGACCTTTGTAATAAACCGCAATAACACTATAATTAGCATCTAAAATTGTAGAAATCATATTTTTTGAATTTTTATCATTTGCATAACATTGATAGATTTTTTTTTGTGCTTTGCATGCATTAACTCCAAAAATCCCAATCAAAACTACAAGTAATATTTTTTTCATATATAATTAGTTATTACAAAGCCACTTACTTAAAAGCTTTTGTGTGTTTTTTTTCGTTTTCGCATTGCTGCAATTTTTCTTCTAGCAGATTTATTTTTTCTTTATAAAAATGTATTTGTTCGTTTTTAAATTCCAGTTGTTCTGTTAGTGGATTTTTTCCAGCTTCAACTTCTTTTATATATTTAAAAGGATAACCAACTACATTAACAACTTCTTCTTCTAATATTATTGCAATTTGCAATAACATTATTACTGACAATCCGTTTTTACCTGCTTCAATAGAAGAGTAACCAGCTTGTTTTATTCCTAATTTCATTGCAACATATTCTTGAGAATATCCTTTTTTAGTGCGGATTTCTTTAATTCTAGCAAGAATACCTTTATCAGTTACGTGCATTAAGTTTTTATTAAAAATAACAATCTTAAAATCAACAAGTTAAAAAATAAATAAAAAATATATTATATTTTACAGTATATATATTATATTTTATAATATGTTTGCACTTAGAAATCTGAACTATTCCAAAAATTATGACATTAGAACTATTACAAAAAATGCGTAAAGATTCTTTAGAGAAGGAATATAGAGAACTTCGTAAAACAATGAAGCACTCTAAAGCTATTCACTTTTTGAAAGATAAACACGGCTATTGTTATTATACAATTTCCAAAAACATATCTAAAGAAGTTGTAAACGAATTTATTACAACCCGAAAAATGAAACGAATTATAGCATTGCAATAAAATTGCAATTCTTCACAATTAATAAACATTATCAACTCAAAACAAATGCCAAAAATGAACCAACCACAAAATTTAGTTTTTACCGATAATGAGGTAGAAGTTTCTGATCGTATCAAAAAAGGTACAACCTTGTTTTTTACTTGCAAGCAAAATGCGTTGCAATTTGCCAATACCATACGAACGTATGTTTATGAGTGTTTTGATAGCAAAGGTGCAAGTGCTGGTTATTGTGTTCCTAAATAATTTATTAAGATGGAAACTACACTTACCAAAAAATCAGGAACACAAATACCAATGGTTTACAATAAAGAACTCAAATTTTATTTAGAGTATTTTTTTGCACAGGATTTACTAAAAGAAACAATCAATGCAGATATTCATTTTGAAGCTATTTTACAAAAGTTTAAAAAATATTATTTGCATAGCGACATTCCAGAATATACAGATTATCAATTTGTAATTGCGCTCCAGTTCATCGATAAGTTTCAGGTTGTAAAACACTTGGATTTATATAAAATCCGTAGAAATTTAGATTATCCAAATCCTAACACTCAATATTTTTTATGAATACAACAGAAATCATAAGAAACTATAATTTTAAATTACTCGAAAACATTTTGAGTAAAAAAACAGCTACTTCTAGTAGAAATAAATACTTAGACAATGTAAAAGATGAAAATTTTGATAAACCGCTTTCTAGTTTAAATCAGGATTATACTCAAAAAGGTTATGTGATATTAGTTACTAAAACAAAAGTATCTCACAACTAAATATGCCAAAAATTAAAAAAATAAAGTTGTTGGATTTATGCTGTAAAGCTGGAGGTTGTACCGTTGGTTACTACCAAGCAAGTCAGGAACTAGGTTATGATATAGAAATAACCGGGATTGATATTGAGCCACAGCCAAACTACCCATATAACTTTATTCAAACTGATGCAGTTGCTTATTTAAAAAAGAATTATAAAAAGTACACGCACATTCACGCTTCGCCACCTTGCCAGTTATACAGTAATAGTACAGCAGTTGCAAAAGCACGAAATCCTGAAAAAGAATATTCTAATATTCTTGTAGAAATTCAGGAATTTCTACATAAAATTTATACACCAAGCGTGATCGAAAATGTTTTGCAAGCTCCAATAAGAAAAGACATCGTTTTAAACGGTGATATGTTTAAACTAAAAGTAATACGATCCAGAAAATTTGAGTTAAACAATTGGTTTATGATGCAACCATTTAAGCCAAAACGTTTTAAAATTGAAGGCAATAATATCATGGAAGTTTGGAGTAATGCAATGAACATACATTGGATGAAAACTAGAGAAGAATTAGCAGAAAGCATTCCGCCTGCATACACAAAATATATAGGAATTAATTTTTTTAACAATTAAAAAATAAACAAATGGCAGTAGCAGAAAATATTGATATTGATTTAGAAGCTTTTGAACTACACGATCTAATTACATTTTTAAAACACGAGAAAGGTTTTAAAGTAATAAAACCTAAAACAATAATACAATCATCGAAAATCAATCATTTTTTAGAAGTTTTTAATTATTATAGTTTACAAGAAATAGAAAATTTATTACCAACAAAGTAACTGTTCCCGATCTAAATGAATCCAAAAGTACTATCAATATTTAATAACGCTAAAATCTTCCTTTCGGAAACCGAATTGAAGGAGTTATCGCTGTGTATTGAAAAGGAATTTGGAAAAGCAGAAACAAAACCAAAAAGAACCAAAACCCAACTTGACAAACGTTGGACTGTAGAAGCAGTAACCGAACGATTGCTGGCAAAACAATTTAGAAAAAAACCCAATACAAACAATGAAAGTAATTGATCCAACTTATATTTTATCCTTGCACATTGATTTAGAAAATCAGGACAATGCTACACTTTTTATGCGAATAAAAAAAGGTTTTCCAGTAATTGCTGGAGAAACAATTACAATTGAACCATCAATTAATCTTCCTTTTAAAAACGCAATAGTTTACAAGGTTAGTAGCGTTGAAAATCCGTTACCATCATCGGTAAAAGGATTACAAACCCAAACTATAAAACTCACAAGAGTATAAACAATTGCCTTGCAATTTTGTTGCAATGCAATTGCAATGCAATTGCAATGCAATTGCAATTTACAATACCAATACCGCAATTATGCGATTATTCCCTAGTGTAACGGCACTAATTGTGCCGTTGCTGTGGGTTTAAATTTTAAAAAACATGAGAAAACAAAATTTTACAATTGAAAGTAAAGATTTTTACAATCTAGCAAGCAACTTGTTTGGTGTACAAAATCCCGATCAAACCAAATTAAAAAATTACGTCGCTAGTTCTACCGCAGTAGAGCAATTAAAACCAGCTACAGAAAAAGCAAATGATAAACGATTATTTGCCGTATATCCTGCAATTATCGAAGAAGCATTTGCGCAAACGATGGACAATTTTAGAAAGTATGTAGCACTTAAAAACTTTCAATTTAAAGAAGAAAATTTCAAAATAAACACCTACAATAATAATGTAATTGCATTTAAAAAACTTAACAATGCTTTGTGTTTTGAAATGTTTAATAATGTTGAAGCTTTTATAAAAAACAGAAAATCGTTTTCTCCAGTTGATTATAACGAAGCTGTGGAACAATTTAATAATCTGTACGGTATGCTCATCAGAAAAAAGAAGCTTATTACCATTAAACCAACTGCAGAACTGGTTTTTCAAAATATGCTTTGTATTTACAACCAGCAGTTAATGATAAAAAATAAAAGGTATATCGGTTGTGGGATTACAGAAGCTACACCATTACAAGCTTTTAAGGTAAATGCGTGGCGTGTAACTCAACTAAAACGTAACGGAGTTCAAAGTTTGCCATTATGCAAAAAAACTATTTTAAACCACCGCAAACGCCTTGAGGAGTTTGGTGTATTTGTAGATTATCATTTTATAAATTCCAGTCATGGTGTAGAAGTGCATATAAATCCAGAAATTTTGGTTATAAAAGACATTTTTGATGCAAAAGTAAGGATTGCTGAAAATCAGGTCGTTACCTCTGAAAGTGTGAAAATAGTTCCTAATGATAATGATATCTTTACTGGAACCTATATAAATGAAATGCAAAATGAAAGGAAAGTTAAAAACTTTCCAATTGTTAAGGAGTTCCCGTTGGTCACGCCTTTTATTTTTTCTTTTACTGGAACACCAACCCGCACAGAAGCTATTAAACTGGGCGCGGGCGAAAATGTGCCATCACAGGTAAATACAGCCAATATGCCAGCGCAAAACAAACAAAACATTTTTGAAAAGGTTTTAGACACAATCGTTGATGATAGCCAACTTGCAAAGCAATTAGAAAATTGCGAGTTTAACAATTACATTCCAATTGATCTGCGCCTTTTACATACAATTGCTTATTCCAGCTTTATAAATCGTGACCAATTTTTTGATATTGTTATGATTGACTTTTTTAAATCGCTCCAAAAAAACATTTATAAAAAAGGCAATGTGTTTTTTGGTTCTTGGTACAATGCCATAAAACTATTCCGACTGCAACGATGGAACAATATCAACGGCGGAAAGCATAAGCCTACAAATCTTGTTGACTACATCACAAAATACCGTTGGCGTATTCAGTGGGCGAGAAACTGGTATAGAAACAATCCTAACGTTACGCCACTATTCCCAAATCAATACCTCGATGTAACTAGAAAAACAAGTAAAGAAGTTGGTTTTGAATACACTAAATCCAAGTGGATAAACCAGCAAAACGAACTCAAAAAATATGATGACTTGGTTTTAAAGCAAACTAGAGAAGCTAAAAAACGTGGCGAAATAATTAATTACAACAAAAAGCTAGAGCTGCACTTAAACCGATTTTCTAAAAACAAAATCACACTCACGCAATTGTACGACTATGTTCAAAAGAATTTGCCACCAGCCTTTTTACAAAAGTTACCCGATTTAGTTGAAAGTAAGATGCTAAAGTGCAACAAAAAAACAATTTTATTGCAATCGCAAGATGTGATCAGGTACAGTCCGATAGAGTTTTGATGTTAAAAAGTCTACAAATCAACAACAAATGATAAAAAATAGTACCTACATACGAACTTTTACACCATTGCAACGAAAACAATTGCAGTTGGTTGAACAGCAAGAAAAGTTAAAAACAGTTCCCGATATATTATTTTATGCATTGGATAAATTTCTGGATCAACAAAAAGAAATTGAAAGATTAAAGAGAATAATTGAGTATAAAAACAAACAAATACAATCACTAAACGAAAAAATAAATGCCAGTTTTTGATAAAAATGTTTCAAGAATTAAAATGTATGTATTGCGATCAGGAAATAATAAAAACATCACGTGGCACTCCATCATAAATAAAGATGGTAAAGAACCTGGAATTATTTGCCAAAATATGCTCAACCGATTTAATAATTATGTAAGAGATCGACCAGCATTAAAACAAACAATTAATGTAATACAATTTTACGAAAAAGGAAATTTAATAGGAACGTCAACTTTATAAAAAATGAAAATAGTATTTAATAGAATAGAAGATGTTCAAATACTCCAAAACCAAGTTTTGGTATTTTTCAACTTTAAAAATCAACTTTTGAACTATAAAATTTACGATAAGTATTGCAACGATCTAATTGCAATTGAAAATTTAGAAGCAATTTATAAACTTTTAAGAAACAAAATTGAAAGCAATAAATCGAAACTAAACATAAATCTTACCATTTCACAAAGTGTTGTTTTATATAAATGCTTTTTAGAAATACCAACAGAAAAAAGTAAAGAAACTTTTGTTGTAATGCAAAATTTTGGAAGCCAAATTGATAAAAATTTATTAAATATTAAATCATGCAATATTTAACCATAATTCAACAACAAACCACCATTGCAATTGTAGAAATGCCATCATTAAAAGTGGCAAAAAAATACGTTGAGAGTAACAAAGTTGCATCAGGTCAAATTGGTATTTACTCTACATTTAATAAAGATGGAATTGAAAACACAATTAAAATTATAAAAAAATAAGTATGATAATTGAAGTATATAATTGCCAAATAAGTTTAGAATCTATAAATTTTATTATGCCTGTAATTAGCAAAAGAACATTTATAAGTAGTAATGAAATAAAAATTAATACATCTTTTACAGTTTCAATGATTGGAGTTAATCTTCCTATATATGAAGAAAGACACTACAAAATTAATCAAGTTGAAGATGATGAATTGATTATCGAAGAAATAGAACAGTTATACTCTGAAAGATTAAATAAAACTAGAGATTTTATTATTCAAGAGTGGAAAAAAATAAAAGTAAACAGAATTTATGTAGAATTAAAATAGATAATCATGGAAAACTTACAATACGAAAGCAGAAAAATTAGCAATCCCGAATCTAATGCAATTGTAATTCATCATAATAAAGGTATAAATGAAGTTGTACTTTACGTTAAACCTTATGATTTAGAACCTACAAAAATGACAGAATTAGTTGATATAATCCTAAAATTTTTAAATAATCCTAAACCGTTATAAATTATGTATGTAGAACTACAAAAACATCACACAGCTTACATTATACCAATAGTTGAAGCGAGAATGAAAACTTTAAAAAACAGAATTTTAAAAGAGAATAAAGATGACTGGTACGATTATGAACCTGAACAAATTGAATTAAACATTTGCGAGTGCAACGAAGAATATAATAGGTTAAATCAATCGTTAAATCATTTATACAAAGCAAAATGAAATCGGCAGTAAAATCCAACAATCCAACTAATGCAATTATCAATAAAAATTTCATTATTCAGGTTAAAGAACCCGATAGCAAAAAGACAAAATTAACCAGCGCAAACAAGTGTATAAACTTTATAAAAGACGAAAAACTTAAAATAAAGCCATTTAACGAAGTATTGCAAGGACAAAAACAAATTTATACGTTCAAGATAAGAAAACGTCTTATAATTAAATTTTACTCAAAATAACTTATAAAACCACAGTATGACTGCAAAAAAATTAGATATCGATAGTATAATAATTGTTGAAGATGCACATTTTATAAAGTTTGTAAAAGAAGAAATTCAAACATTAAAAAATGAGAGAAATAGCAGAAAAGATGCACCAGCTGGAATGAAATATAAAACAGATTGGTTTGATAGATTACAACGTGAAAACGCTCTAAATAGTGATTATTTTATTAAAAATATCGAGGCAATTTGGTTAAAACAATCAAACTTACCAGCATTAATAAGGAACATTATACAATCAGTTTGTTACAAAGCATTTACTAAAATGAATTTAGAATATAAAAAAAAATGATACAAACATTAGACAAATACACAGGACACAAAAAAATTGATGGAGTGTACCAAAAAATAATTAATAATATTCCAGCGCACAAAGTTTATTATGAGTTGTTTGCTGGTAGCGCATCAATTTTATCATTAATAACTGTACCAGCTCGGGAAATTAGATTAAACGATATTGATCCTGAAGTACAGCAACTTTTAATGGATAAATTTCCGAATGCAATTGTTACCAATGTAAATGCAATTGATACTTTAAAAATTACTAACCGTGAAAATACTTTACAATTTGTAGATAAAAGAGATGTATTTCTATTTCTTGATCCACCTTATTTGCATGATACCAGAACTGATAAAGAACTGTATAAATATGAAATGCAGCAAATTGATCACGTAAAGTTATTAACGGAAGCATTGCAATTAAATTGCAATTGTATGATAATACACCCAAAGTGTGATTTATACAATACAATGCTTTATGATTGGTACAAAATAGAAATAAAAATTAGATACAATCGCAAAACATCAATAGAGTTTTTGTATATGAATTATCCACCACCAACAGAATTGCAGTGTTTTGATTATTTGGGTAGTTCCTGCTGGAATCGGCAACAGATAAAAAGAAAAGGTGATCGTTTACTAGAAAAATTAAAAAAGTTACCTGTACTCGAGCAAAACTATTTACTTAATCGATTAAAAGAATTAGCATGAAAAATAAAATCCTTATCTATTTAAAAACATTGCAAATCATTGCAATTGCAGTTTTCTGCTTTCTAACAATGTTTTTTCAATTTTTAGACTTTGCTATTTTTGGCAAAAACAGAATTTATAAATTTTTAGAAGATAACTTTTTTAAACTTCAATTTCAGATCACCGACTTAAAACGCAAATTATAACTAACACAGCAAATAAAATGGCAGTAAAGAAACCACTTCCTTATTCTGTTACAAAAGAAGAACTTGTAACAATGTATTTAGATCAAAAACCGCAACTGAGAATAATTACTCAAATTAATGAAATTTTAAAAGAAAAAAATATTTCAATCCACATAAAAAAAATTGAACATCCCGAATTTATGGAATATGTTGAAACTTACGGAACACCAAAAGGATATTATATTGAAGACAATGATTAATTGCAATCTATCTTGAATTGAATTGCAATTTAGTTGCAATTTAGTTTCAATACTCATCAATACACATCAATACTAACGAAATCTAACTAAATCACATCAATACCCACTCTTACTCTAAAGTGTGGGTTTTTTATTATTCAAGTTTGTCATCACAAGTTCAAATAAACAATGACAAAAGATGAAATTAACCAAGCATTAAAAAGACCTATTAAAAATGGTAGCGAGTTTGACAAATTAATTGAGAAACCAAACAACGAGCAAAAGCAGTTTAAAAAAGGAAATACCTTTTATTCTGTATCGGTAATTAAATTTTGGGTAATTAATTTTTATTGGCAAGTTGCAAAACTTTCAAAAGTACTACTATGTACAACGTTGGAAGAAACCACAAAAAAAATACATTCTTTTCTGTATGAATATATACAATATCAAGCAGATGGAACTGTACAATTTATAAGAAGTCCAAGTAACAGCTGGTTAAATCGTCAAAAAGGTATTGATTGCAAAAGTTATTCTGTATTTGCTTCTTCCATATTAGCAAATTTAGGCATCAAACATTACATAAGGCAAATTAAACAACCGTCTTTTAATCCTGATAAGTTCACACACGTTTACGTGGTTGTTCCGATAGATCAACAAACTGGAAGTTTAGCAAAAGGTCATAATGTAATTGATGGTACAATTTTAAGCAACAAAGAACCAATTTATACACTAAAAAAAGATGTTTTTATGGAAGACGAATTGCCACACATAGGACTTAATGGAGCGGACAAAAAAGGTAAAAAAGCAAGTGCAAAAAAACCTAGTTCACCAACAAAAAAAGGTAAAAAATCTAAAGGTAGTACCAATAAGATTTTTGCATTTATGTAATCAGTAAAAATTAAGATATGTTTATAGTAGATGAAATTGACGGTTTAAATGGTTACGATGATGACGGATTAAACACTGGTCTAAATAAAAGAAGAAAAAAAGGTGGTAAAGGTACTAAAGTAGGTAACTTTTTACGTAAAAATGTACGTGCAAGAAATATTAACGCAAAAAATTTAATCACAGCTGGAACAATTGCAGCTGGATTTATTCCAGGTGGTGGTGCAGCTACAGGATTTCTTAAAGGAACTAAAGCTGCTAAATTAGCTATGAAAGCTTCTAAGTTTATGGAACTTTCAAAAGTTGGAAAATTAGCAATTAAAGCTAAAGGTTTACTAAAAACTCAAATAGGACAATTAGTAATGACCAAAGTAAAACAAGGTGTACCACTAAATCCAAGTGAAGCAAAATTTGTTGAGCAAGTTGCAGTAGCACAAGATCAAGATCCAACTACTCCAAACGTTTTAACTCCACAAGAATTTAATGAAGCTACTGGTGGCGATCCTACAAAAGTTCAAGCAAATGCTCCAATGGTCCCAGATGCAAAATTAACTCCAGAGCAAGCTCGAACAATTGCAGAAATTAATGGTATTGATCCAGAAGTTAGCAATACGCCAACAAAAGGACAAATAGAAACTTTATCAAAACTTAAAGATATTCCAGAAGAAAATCTTAAAGAAGAAGTAAAAAATCAGTTAGAAGATGCTTCGAGAGGTGCAGGTGCAGAACCAACTCCAAAAGAAGATAAAAAAATAAGCCCAATTATGATTGGTGGCGCAGTATTGTTAGCAGGCGGTTTGATTTATGCGGTAAGTAGAAAACAATAAAAAAAAAGTAAAATGAATAAAAAAGTTATCACAATAGGTTCAGCAGTTGTTGCAGGTGCAACATCAAGAGGCTTAACAGGATTAATTCCACTTTCGGGATTTGCTAAAATAGCATTGCATTTAGCTATAGCTGGTGCAGGTGGTTATGTAGCTTTTACCACTACTGGTAATACAACTAAATCAGCAATGATTGGTGGTTCAGGATTGGGAGTTGCTGTAGCACAAGGTTTAGAAGCCGTAAAAGGAGTGTTTTCGTTAGAAAGTGTTTCTAAAAAAATTAATCCAGAATCAAAATGGGGACAATTTTTGCAAAAAGCAGGTGGTTTATCGGGTGCATATGGTGGTTTAAACGGCTATTTTGACCAAGACGGAAACTATCACGAAGACGGTTTAGGTGGTTACATTGATTCAGCTGGTAACTATGTACCAGAAGATGGATTAGGAGTTTACGAAGAAGAAGGATTAAACGGTTTTGATGACGAAGACGGTTTAGGTCTTTACGAAGACGAAGACGGTTTAGGTCTTTACGAAGACGAAGACGGTTTAGGTCTTTACGAAGACGAAGACGGTTTAAACGGATTTGATGACGAAGACGGTTTAGGTCTTTACGAAGACGAAGGTTTGGCAATGTACGAAGAATAATAAATTCAAAATTTTACAATAATTTAATAAATAAATCTTAAAAATGGACAGAAGAAAACAAGTTATTGATCCTAGATTAAAAACTGCTTTGGTAGATTTTTCTCAAGAATCAAGAAGAAAAGCTAACGTACAAGTACGAAAAAGCGCGAAAATTACAGATGGTACGTATTACTTAAACGTTGATGCATCTGGTATGTCAGGTATTGTAAATTTAGTTGATAACAAAACTAAAAAAGAAGTGGGAGTTACCAATTTTGACGGTAATATGTTAAATAGAGGTCGTGAACTTTCTATTAGAGCATTAAGACTATTATTTACATCAAAAGGTACAGATGTTAAAAATGGAGATTATCAAAATGGAACTAGTTTAATTCCTGAATTGCAGAATGCAGAATTACATTTCATACAAGGTGATAATAAATTAATTTCACTTCCATTGACTGATTTACAAAGATTTAATCAAGTAGATTTTAGAAGTTTGATAACAAATGCTTTAGTAAAATCACAAGAAGAATTTCAAATTCAATTAGAGTTTCCTAAAGGTGTATCTGTACCTGCAGCTACCGCAACTAAACTTAATCTTTTAAGAATTGAGTTCAGACTTGCTGAAAAGAAAAGCTAAGAAATAAAAATTATATTTTTAATAAACAAAGCCGTGCTATAATTGGCACGGCTTTTTTTAAACACTAAAAAATGAGACAATTACAATATACCGTAAAGTTACAGTTACCACTAGGTTCAAAATCAGTAAGTGAAAATTTTAAAATGCCAGCAGGTTTTGTAAAAAGCATGGTTGCTTATACAAATGGCAATGAGAAAGCAAAACCGCAAACAATTATGTTGGCACTAAAAGATGATTCTTCTGTAGATATCATACCATTTATACATATTGACCATTTTCGCCAAACTGGTGGTGAGTATGAAAAAAGTTTCAAACCATTAAATTTTGATTCAGAAAACAGAAATTTCAATTTGGCAATGACTTCTACATTTCAAGGAGAAAATGACGATTTTGCAGATGCGATAGTTTGGGTAACTTTTTTAATGGACACCAACGTTAGATAATGATTAAGACTGAATTTATAACTACCGAATATAGAAATAACCAGTTAATCACTTTAACGGGTATTACTGCATTGGCTGTTTATAATAGTGGCAATTGCATTAGTAATATTAATGGTAAACCAGTATATCCAGGTCAAAAAGAAATTGTAGTGGTGGCTGATGGTACTTATTCAGAGGTTAACTTACAAGTTGAATTTATTGAACTTGAGGTAAAAAAAGCTGGGCCAATCGGAACTGGTAATGAAAGTCAACCAATCAAGCAATTACGAGGTGTATCTGGATCAGGTGGTTCAGGAAGTGATCCCAATATCGATCCCAACGTAAAACCAAGTTATTTTTACATTAAAACCATAATTCTTATTTACAAAAAAATTAGTTAAAAAAAAAGTACGATGAAGCAACTTAAACAACTAATTGTTAAGCTAAATAATGATGAATTATGCGCAGTAGATATTTATGATAAAGATTTAGATAAGTATTTACACCGCAATTTCACACATCACAAAATAGCATCACAATTTAATAATGCAGAAGATTTATTTGATAATCTTTTAGAAAACGGACACGAAAATTTAACCATAAATGAAAAACGAAAAAGTGGAAATGCTTTTAAATACATCGGTGATGAATTTACAATTGCTCCTGAAGTAAAGCCAAAAGAAACTAAATCACTTGTTATGGAAAAAATTAAGTCCAAAAAAAAGAAGAAAAAGAAAAACAAAAAATCTGATCTAGGTTTAGGTTTTGGTTTAAGTATGGCAGATAATATTAGCCTACACACTAAAGCTAATAAACTTGATGAAATGCAAGTTGAATTTAAAGAGTTAAAAGCAGAACACAAAGAAGCTTTAATCAAAATTAAAACATTAGAGGAAGATGCATTGTTAAAAAAATATACTAAAGAAAACAACGACGATCGTAACAGAATGATTATGACAGTTGTTAAAGAAGCTCCTGGTATATTAAGCGGTTTAGGTTTTAAAGTTCCAGTTCCGCCAAGTGGTTTGGGTAATGCCGTTCAAGATGTAGAATTTGAAGAATATTCACAGGAACAATCCCGGTTAATTGATATTGTGAAAAATGGTGATGATAGCACAAACGAAATATTATTGTCGCTAGTCGATAAAATTAACGAAGGTAACGAAGCCTTTAGCAATCAATTTTATAATTTTTTAGTAATTCACAAAATTGTCAATCCAAATGAAAACTAAAATAGAAATCGCAGTAAAAGAAACAAACTTAATTAAGGTAGCAAAAATCAAAAATCAATTACAACAATTAGCCGATTTAGATGCAGATATTTTAGATAAGTTAATCAAAATAAAAAAGTCAAAAAACGGATTAACGTTTTTTAAAGAAAATTGGGTGATGATAGAATCGATGGTGATGTAGTTTGAGTAGGTTGGCGTTTTTGCTTCATCAATACGCCAGCCGAAAAAACGAAACAAAACAGTTTTTAACTTTAAGAGAAGTTTCGACTACAAACGAATGATTGATAAAGTATGGCAAAGTAGGAATAAAGTATAGAAAGATATGTTGTCTCTAGTAGCTCCAACCGCTATCCGTAAGAAATTGAACAAAATTAAAGAAATTGAAGCAGGATAACTCTTAAAGTAAAAGCCAAAAGAAAAATAAGATGAAAAGAGGTTTAAAAAATCCAGCTGTTATTGCAGCAGTCGCAAATAGTCCTCAAGGTAAAAAAGCTATTGGCGATGCACTAGATACAGCTAACAAAACTACAGCCGTTTCATTATCAATTATTAAAAACATTTTTTGGTTTTCGATAGTGGCAGGAACTGGTTATTGGGGTTATAAAAAATTTGTAAATCGTTTTTCATCATTAAATTACGATTTAAGATACACACCAGCAACTATCTCGAGTACAGTTGCAAAAGCTAAAGCAGATGCAATTCACAAAGCAATGTATGGTTTTGGTAACGGATTTAATACAGTTTCTAAAAACTTAAAAGGTTTGTCGCACAACGATTTTATAAAAGTGTATAATGAGTTTGGCGGTAGAAAAGGTTTAAATGATATTTTCCAGCGTATGAATATGTTTGAGTGGTTTGCCGATCAGTTTGATGGCTCCGAGATAATGCGATTACGATTTATAGTACCTAACTTTTTTTAATATGAATATTTCAATACCAAAAATAATAGGTGGTACAGGTTTACTTGCAGGAATAGTATTTGGCGTAGTGGCAATAACTAAAAATTCTAGCAAAACAAAAAGCAACACCAAATATTTAGATGATCCAGGTGCTACTGATCCAGATTTTGATGCAAAGCAAATAGCAAATGATATTCACGAGGTTATGCGTGTTGTTAATTGGACGAATGGTAATAAAAACCAAATTATATTAACAGCACTTACTGGCTTATCGGTTTCACAATTTGCTCAAATTGTCAAAGCATTTGGGACAAGATCATATAATACAGTTACAGGAAACGATTACACTCCGTTTGGAATGTTTTTAACAAAACAACCGCTAAAAGTGTGGCTAAAATCAGAAATGAGTACAGCAGATTATTTACTGTTAAAAGATAAATTTAAAAAGTATTTATAATGACAAATGAAGATAAAATATATTTAGGAGTTGGCGGAACGTTATTAATTGCTGGTGCAGGATTTTATTTTTACAAAAATGCTCAGGCAAATAAAGATCAGGTACAGCAAGAAACAATTGATACAACTTTTGAAGATGTAACAAACACTCCAGTAATAAAATTGCCTACAAAAGCAACGCCACCATTTTCAAATACTGTAAAAACTCCTATTGTACCTATTGTGGCACAGGTAGAAGTTGATAATCTACCTACTAAAGGTGCTGACACGTTTAAATATTCTGTTGGTCAGGAAGTAATGGCAAGTTTTGGCAGTGGCACTAAAACTTATGATGCAATAAAAATGGCTGATGGTAATTGGAAAAGTGGTAGAATTCCTGGTCCAAAATTTAATGTAGGCGATAAGATAGGTAAAATAATTTGGGTAGGTAAAAGACCAGACGGAACGTATAGATATGTTGTTGAAAGAATAGGAAGACTATTAATTACAAGGCATTGGATTGCTGATGTAAGAGGTATTGCTCCAATTGGTAAAAAATTACCAATTAAAAAAGTTTACAATACCAAAGGATTAATATTAACTAGAATTTTGCATAAAGGCATACATAACAGCGAGGAAGTTAAAGAATTGCAAAAAAGATTAGGAGTTGTTGCTGATGGTGATTTCGGTCTAAATACTGAGAAAGCATTGTTTTCACAGAAAAAAGTTAAGCAAATACGTTTAGCAGACTGGAAATAAATTTAAACTAAAATCTAAATAAAATGAATTTTCTTTTACAAAATAGTACCGCATTTTTAACCATATTTAAAAAATATGCAATAAATACACCTTTAAGAGTAGCTCATTTTTTAGGTCAATTAGCACACGAAAGCGCAAATTTTACAGCTAGTGTTGAAGATATAACTTTTGAAAAAGCGCAAAAAAAATATCAGAACCACAAGTATTTGGGTAATAAATTACCAGGAGATGGTTATAAATTTAGAGGTCGAGGTTTAATGCAATTAACTGGTCGAGCAAATTATGAAGATTATAAAAAATATTCAGGAATCGATGTCATTGCAAATCCTGATTTAGTTTCACAAATCCCAATTTCTTTAGATGTTGCTGGTTGGTTTTGGACTGTAAAAAAATTAAATCCTTTAGCAGATAAAAACGATGTATTACTCATTACAAAAAAAATTAATGGTGGTACAAATGGTTTAGATGACAGAATAAAAAAAACCGCTCATTATCGCTCATTTGATATTTTGGGTGATCTAAAAAAAAAAGTTCAGAAAAAAACGATCATTAATTATTCCATTAACAATTACAAGCCTTTTAGCTTTTGGAATTTATTTAGTAAGTAAAAAATAATATAAATGACAAAGCAACAAATATTTGATTGGATAAATTCTAATTACAAACAAATTTTAGATACTTCACTTTTTTTAAGTATAATTATAATGGGCGCAATAGTTAAAACGGTTAAACAAATTCAATTAGGTTCAAAAATATCTTGGAAATGGTTTTTAGCAGAAGCCATAGTTTCAACATTCGTAGCTTTGTTAGTTTACGTATTTTTTGACCAGTTTCTGCATTTCAATAAACTTTTTACCTATGTTGTTTGTGCTTGGTGTGGTTCATTTTCAACAATATTCCACAAAAAACTAGAAGAATTGATAGGTGTGTTATTCGATAAAATTAAACTTTTCATTAATCAAAAAAGTGTTTAAAATTGACAAAGAAAATTGCAAATCTGTTAATTGAAAAAGTTGGATTATACTATGGTATTGATTTTTTTACAGTTATTCAATCTTCAAAAATATTACTTTTTAAAATTAAAAATACCTTAAAATAATTAATCATGCAGGATAAATTACTAGAAATAAAGAAAAACATAAAACCAAAAAATGGTTTTTGGAAATTTGTAGGTAAAGCTGCAATTTTCATTTTGTCAATAGTAATAAAAAATCAAAAAAATGTTGATCCAGCAGATGTAGATAAAGGTGCAGATATACTAAACAAATCATTAGAATAAATGAAAGCAAAATATATAGTAATTCCAGTAGTAGGAATAGTTTTAGGTGGTTTATATTATAAGTCAAAATTAGATAATGTTAAACGATTACTTCCAAATATTAAAGCAGTTCCTACAGCGATCAGAAATATAAGAGTTGAAAGTGGCATTTTTAAATTTGCTATTGATGTTACACTATTTAATAATAGTAGTGAAACTTTTAATGCTGATGGCATTTTATCTTTTTTAAAAAAAATAAACATTGTTTTTAATACTAAAAGAATTGCAACTATTAATGTAAACAGAAGCAGTTTAAATATTGTAGCTCGTGGTCAAAATACTTTAAAAGATTTACAAGTAGAAATTCCAGTATTAGCATCAATATTAAATATTCCAAAACTTTTAAATATAAAATCTATCGATGATATAAAAATCGAACCAGTTATAAGCATTATAGGAAATGAGCAAACGATTGCTTAAAACACGGAAGCCGAAAAGTGTTTAGAGTAGGCAAAAAACAATTTATAATAACAAATTATGAAAAATTTATTTTTAGCATTAACGCTTTTTGCGTTTTTATTTTCACATTCGCAATCCTACTCTTATACAGGTAGAGTAGTAAAAATTAAAGACGGAGATACAATTACAGTTCTCGACACTTTAAAAAAAGAAAACACAGTTCGTTTTGCATCAGTTGATGCTCCAGAAAAAAAACAAGAATTTGGCAGTATTGCAAAACAGTTTGTCAGTCAGGAATTGTTTAACAAAACTGTTCGAGTAGATATTATTTCGATCGATATTTTTAAACGTCCTATTGGTTACGTTTATTATGATGATAATAAAAATATTTCAGAAGTTTTACTTACAAAAGGTTTAGCATGGCATTTTTACGACAAATCAGAATTTTTAGAAGAGTTGGAAAAAAAAGCCAGAATAGATAAGTTGGGTTTGTGGGTTATTCAAAATCCTGTTGAACCTTGTTTATTTAGACATCCAAAAAAAGCCAAAAAAACAAAATAGAATTTTAAAAACCTAGAATGTTTAAATGCAAATGCTCTATTTCTTTTTTTTGCATGAGCGCAAAAATTACTAAATAGACATTTGCATTTTTTTAATATCTTTTTATGAAATCAATACAACAATTTAACGGACTTAACGGATTAACAGTTTCTCGTAAACAACTTCTTGCTTTAGTAGAAATTGCTAAAAAAGATGAACAATTTCACTTGTCTAAAAAAATTATAACTGTACTTGATCAAACAAAAGATAAAAAATATTTAATCACTATTGCAGAACCAGTTCACGAAATTGTACCACAATCTTTTTTATATGATTTAGGTTTTGAGCAATTTGTTGATGATGATTTACTTGGTTTAAACAAAGCCGTTTCTTCTACAGACATTTACCAAATGATTACCGATCGTATGGTAGAAATGATAAAAAAGGCTAATACTAAAAACTTCAAAAAAACGTGGGAAGCAAAACAGTATGGTACTGGTTACACTTTACCTTTTAATTTCGTTTCTAAAAAAAGATATCGTGGCGTAAACGTTTTTTTATTAACCAATTTTGAAATCTTAAAAAATCCTTTTTTCCTAACTTTTAAACAAATAGAACAATTAGGCGGAACTATTAAAAAAGGTTCACATGGTTATCCTATTGTTTATTATACCAAAATTTACAAGGTAAAAGATGCAACAAAATCAATTGATTTTGGTACTTATGATAATCAAAAAGCGATTGATTTTGCTACAGAAAATGCAATTGATGTAGATAAAATTTCAGAAGTTCCAATACTAAAATATTATAACGTTTTTAACGGAAATGATATTGACGGAATTGATTTTGATTTAGAGAACTTTAAAACTGGCTTTATAGACATTGAACTTCCAAGTGAAGAAGCAAACAAAATGCAAGTTCCAGAAGCTATCATAAAAAATTATCCACAGCCAGCTCCTAAATTAAAATTTGGTGGTAACGATGCTTTTTATAATAGTGGTAAAGACTTGGTTCAAATGCCGTATTTAAACGATTTTGTAACTGTTCAAGACTATTACAGAGTTTTGTTACACGAATATTCACACTCTACTGGTCGTTATTCCAGGTTAAACAGAACTTTTGGCAAACGTTTTGGTGATAAAGATTATGCTTTTGAGGAATTGGTTGCAGAATTTGGCGCAACTTTTTTAAGTGCCGAAGCTGGAATAATTTGGCACACAAACGGCAATCATGCAGCTTATTTAAAAAATTGGAACTCGGCATTAACACATATTCAAAACGACAATAAATTTATCTTTCGTGCATCATCTTTAGCGCAAAAATTGTCAGATTATATTTTGCAATTTGATAAAAAAGGAAATCCGTTATATTTTAAAGATATAAAGATTACACCAGTTAAAAAAACTTCTCGAGTACAGTTTAAAAAGCAAACTGTAAAATCAACACAATTAGATTTGTTCGCTGGTTTAGGCGCAACAAATTCAAAAGAACCTGATACAATAGCATTTAATAAAAAATTGATACGTGCAATAAAAAAAGGATATGGTAACGATGAAATTTTCTTTTTAGGAAAACCAAAAGACGAACTTAAAAAACACATTGAAAATTTTGAAATAAAAATAGTTGGTTCTGTTTTAACAAAAGCTACAACACAAAAAGCAGGACATAAATTAAACTGGGGAAATTTTTTAGATTTACCCGATTTTATAAATAATCCAACAGCAATTTTTAAAAGTAAAACGACTGGTTACGTAGTTTTAACTGAAATTAAAGACGTAGAAAACAATCCAGTAATGGTTGCTTTACATATTGACAAAAAATTTAAAATGTGTAACATTGCAAGTATGTATGTTAGAAATAGCTTTAACACATACAAAACTTGGATAAAACAAGGTTTAGCTATATATATAAACGAAAAAAGTGAACTTTTTACTAAGACACCGGCTACAATTGCCATAGCTGTAAAAAATTCACTAAGCAAAGATAACAAAAATAATACCAAAAAAACAAATAACGGATTAAATTGTGCAAATTGTAACGTAAATTGTGGTTTGTCTTGTGGTTGTGAAGTAAAAGAACCAGGTAACAAAATAACTGAAGTAAAGCCAAAAGTAACTGTACTTTCAGGAACAAAATACAGTACAGCCTTTGACCAGCAAAGTGATGTTAAAGTTGTCAATGATTACTTTAAAATTTCAGGTGATCTAAAAAAACTTCTAGGTAACATAGAGATAAAACCTATTCATTCTTTAGCTATTACATTAGATAGTCCAGAAGGTGGCGGAAAAACACACACCGTTTTTCAATGGGCTAATGATTTTTGCAACGCTAGTTACAAACCAATTATTTGGAGTTTAGAAGAACACAAATCAAGTTCATTATCTATAGACAAAGCAAAAAAGTATTTCAAAGGCGAAAACATTAAGAAAATTGCAGTCGAGAGTGAAAACGATGGTGAAACGCCAAAAGAAACATACGACCGCTTGCAAGAAAGTTGCAAAGATTTTGATGTAATCATTATAGATAGTTGGGCAAAACTTGTTGAGATGTATTCTAAAGTTTCTTTTGATTTAGATTTTAGAAAAAAGTTTAATGGTAAGCTATTTATAGTAATATTTCAAAGAACTTCTACAGGTGCAATGCGTGGCGGAACTAAAAGCGGTTTTGATGGTGATATTATTTTAAAAGGTTTTGTAGATCGGGATAATTTTATGAATAATTATGTTTTTAATCACAAAAATAGATACAATCAACATTCTCCAATTTCAGATTTAAAATATTCTCCAGCATTACAAAAATTGCTACCAATAAAAAACGAAAAGACCAGAATTAAAAATCTGGATCAACCAAAAAGAAAACTATCATTTAAAGTAGTAGATTAATTAACCTTAAATATTTAAAAAATGGCAACAGCTAAAAAGAAATCAGGAATGACTGCTAAAAAATTATGCAGTTCGGTAATCGTAAAAGACGGTTTAAAAAAAGATGGAACTTTAAAAAAAGGTTTCAAATATGCTAAAGGTGGTAAAATTGTAAAAGCTAAAGCAAAAAAATAGTAGTTAATTTGTTTGGTTAATAGTTGGAAAGGTGTTGCAGAAATGTAACACTTTTTTTATTGGTCGGTACAGTTAGTTATAACTTTAGTTCACGATCGTGATGTAAAGTTAAAAGTAACTGTAGGATCCTGAATATTTTTATTATAAGTAAAATCTATTAAATTTCAATAAATATGTTATGATGGTGTAACGATCAATTGAATATAGTGTATTTTTAATAGTTTTTATCTATTATTCTAGCTGTTCAATGTGCTTGGAATAGTCATCAGGAAGTACAGCATCAATATCACGTAAATATTTATCTAATGCTGTCATCGTAGTATGACCAGTAATAAGCATCAAACGGCTTTTTGCTTCAAATGGTGTACTATCAATAAGCAAACTGTTATATAGTTTAGTTATAAAAGTGTGACGGAATGAGTATAAACCATAGTCAGAACCTAAACCTAAACTATCTTTGACTTTCTTAAATCTTTTACCAAAATAATTTCTTTTATCAGTTTCGTTAGTCTGCCAGTCGGCTCCAATATCATTAGGAGTAAATAAATAAAAGTCTTTATTAATATTTGATATATCAGGTAATTTTGATAGTAATATTTCTGGAATTAATTTAATTTTCACTGCTTTGTTTTTTGCTCTAACGTAAAGCACTTTATCATTTACATTTACATCACCAATTTTCAATCTTACAACTTCTATCGGTCGTAAATGATTGTAAGATACAAATTGAATAAATAATAATAAAATTTGATCGTGTTTAATTAAATAGTTAAACAAATCATTTTCCTGTTTAGAGCTATATGTTTTATTTCTTTCGGGATTAGTTTTTAAAACGTTGATTTTCTTTATAAAATTATCTGCAATAATTTCATTATCTTCTAGTGATTGAAAAAACATAGATAATACAGATCGTGAGTTGTTTCTGTTTTTTGCACTCGATTTTGTTGAAATTTCATTTAAGTAAGTTATAGCTGCTTTTTTATTTACTGCTGTGATATAACGATTTTTAAAACCATTATCTAAAAGCCAATTTTTAAATTGGTTTATTCGAGTTTTAAAGTCTTTGTAGCTGTTATCTTTTAGAGTGTTTTCTTTTAATTTAAGCACAAAATTTACAGAATCAATTATATTTAGTTTTTGTACCTGATCTACTGAATTTGTATCAATAAACGGGTTGAAATTACCAGTTTCTAAAATTCCTTTTACTGAGAGTCTTAAAATTGTAATCGCTTTTTTGCGTTCTCTGTATGTTTTTAAAGTATTTATTCCTTCGTAAATTGGCGTTTGACGTTCCAGTTTATCAGTTTCAGGATTTCTAAAAGAATAATATACATACCAACGCTTTGATAAATCACCACCAGCATCATATATTTTAGGTTCAGAATATTGCTTTTTAAAACTCAAATCGTATGCGTTAACGTATTCATTACGTAAGAATTTACTAATTTTAGACATAAAAAAAGCGGTTTTAAATTGCTCTAAAACCGCATAAAACCTGTATTTTTTCTATCTAATGTTTTGTAGCGAGAACGAGATTTGAACTCGTGACCTCAGGGTTATGAATCCTGCGCTCTAACCAACTGAGCTACCTCGCCTTCATTACTCCGATTTTATTGAGCGTGCAAATATAAGCCAATTATAATATTGTCCAAATATTAAATTGAAAAAAAAATATTTTTTTGTTTTGTCTATTTTATAAATAAAAATTATATATTTCACAAAAATTACAATATGATTCCAAAAGTGCGTTACGAAATTGAATTTCCAATAAATTCTTCACCTCAATTATTATATCAATATATTTCTACACCATCAGGTTTACAGGAGTGGTTTGCTGACAATGTGAATTCTAGAGGAGAATTTTTCACCTTTGAATGGAACGATGGAGAAGAAAATGCTCGTCTTTCATCTAAAAAAACTGGCGAAAAAGTAAAGTTTAAATGGATAGACGATAATAAAAAGGATACTGAATATTATTTTGAACTACGTATTCTTGAAGACGAAATTACTAAAGATGTATCATTAATGGTTGTTGATTTTGCTACAGAAGAAGAACTAGACGAATCTAAACAACTATGGGAAAATCAAGTTTCCGACTTAAAACACGTTATTGGATCAGTCTAAATTCATATTTTTAAAGTTATATTTGTCTCGTTCCAAAACGAGACTTTATTATGATTAATTATAACGGTAAATTACTTTCATCAGACACTTCTTTGTCAAACTCCAATCGTTCTTTTCTTTATGGTGATGGTGTTTTTGAAACTTTAAAAGTTATAAATAATAAAATTCTTTTTCTTGAGGATCATTATTTTAGATTAATGGCTTCAATGAGAATTGTAAGAATGAAAATCCCAAATAATTTTACATTAGAATATATTGAAGAGCATATTTTAAATACTGTCGGTATCAATAATTGCATAGATTCTGCTAGAGTTCGTTTTACTGTTTTTAGAAACGATGGTGGATTTTATCTGCCAGAAACAAGAACCATTTCTTATATAATTCAAGTTTTTTCATTAAGTCAAACCACATATTCTTTTTCAGATGACAACTATGAAGTTGATTTATACAAAGATTTTTTCATTTCTAAACAGTTACTATCTACTATAAAAACTACTAATAAAATGATTAATGTAACAGGTAGTATTTTTGCTGATGAAAATAATCTTCAAAACTGTTTATTATTAAATAATGAAAAAAATGTTGTTGAAGCATTAAATGGAAATTTATTCATGTTGTTAAACAATAAACTTATAACTCCATCAATAAGTGAAGGTTGTTTAAACGGAATTATGAGAAAACAGATTTTACAAATTGCAAAAAAGTTAGATAATATTGAGGTTGTTGAGCAGGAAATATCTCCTTTTGATTTGCAAAAAGCTGACGAATTATTTATCACTAATGTAATAACTGGAATTCAACCAATTACTAAATATAGAAAAAAAGAATATAAAACTGAATTTTCAAAAGAACTATTAACTAGTTTAAATGCACTAATTTAGAATTGGATTTTCGGGTGCATTAGACCATATAATATATTCACCACCCAATTCAATAATTTTTTCTTTCCAAAATTGATCTGAAGATTTACTTAAAATTGTAGATTGATAATTGTTGTATGTTATAATCCAAGAACTAGCAAGCAGTTCATTTTCTAATTGATTTCCGCTCCAACCTGTATAACCGAGAAAAAATCTTATATTTTCTTTGTTGATTTTTCCTTCATTAATTAAACTTTTTGTCAGTTCAAAATCACCACCCCAAAAAATTCCATTAGAGATTTCAATGCTATCTTTAATTAGTTTTGGAACCGTATGAATAAAATATAAATTATCCTGTTCTACAGGTCCACCATTATAAATTTTAAATGATGCTTCAATTTCTGGAATCAAATCATTAATAGTATAGTCTAATGGTTTGTTTAAAATAAATCCTACTGAACCATCTTCATTATGATCTGCCAACAAGATAACCGACCTATTAAATGATAAGTCACCTATTATTGAAGGTTCAGCTATAAGTAGTTGTCCTTTTTGTAGTTTTTCTGATATCATTTTTTCAACAATTTTAATAAAATTACAAATAAAATTTGAATTATCAAATATTATTATAAAAAAAAACCATTCGATAAACGAATGGTTTTCTATATCAAAAGTAAAACTAGACTAGTTTACAGAACCTTCTAAATCAGCTCCAGCTTTAAATTTTACTACATTCTTAGCAGCGATTTTGATAGTTTTTCCAGTTTGTGGATTTCTTCCGTCTCTTGCAGCTCTATTAGATACTGACCATGATCCGAAACCTACTAAAGAAACTCTACCACCTTTTTTCAAAGTTGATCCTACGTTTCCTAAAAATGATTCTAATGCTAATTTAGCAGCAGCTTTTGTAATTCCTGCATCAGCAGCAATAGCATCGATTAATTCTGATTTGTTCATAATTGATAGTTATTAATTGTTGGTTAAACATTTTTGTTAATCAAAACAAATTTAATAGAAATTACTGGCTACACAAGCGATTGGAGATATTTTTAATCAATTTGTTGATAACTCGGGACATTTGTTAATAAAAGCAGGCGTTTTCAACTATGATT
>NZ_JAYVFH010000047.1:0-5534 GCF_043773265.1 Flavobacterium sp.
TCTTTTACGAACTCCCATTGCTTCTTATTTTTTACCTTTATTTTTTGCTCCAGCGTGACCTCTAAATGATCTTGTTGGTGAAAATTCTCCTAATTTGTGTCCTACCATGTTCTCAGTTACATAAACCGGAACAAATTGACGACCATTGTGTACAGCGATAGTTTGTCCTACGAAATCTGGAGTAATCATTGATGCTCTAGACCAAGTCTTAACAACACCTTTGTTTCCTTTTTCAATATTCTCTTGAACTTTTTTATCTAATTTGTAGTGTACAAAAGGTCCTTTTTTTAATGAACGTGCCATGTTTATCTAATTATTTCTTTCTGCGTTCTACAATATACTTATTACTTGGGTTAACTTTAGAACGAGTTCTATAACCTTTAGCAGGAATACCATTTCTAGAACGTGGATGACCTCCAGATGAACGTCCTTCACCACCACCCATTGGGTGATCTACAGGATTCATAGCAACAGGTCTTGTTCTAGGTCTTCTCCCTAACCATCTTGTTCTACCTGCTTTACCAGATACAATTAATTGATGATCAGAGTTAGAGACAGCTCCAATGGTTGCCGAGCAAGTCAACAAGATTAATCTTGTTTCACCTGAAGGCATTTTAATTGTTGCGTATTTTCCATCTCTTGCCATTAATTGAGCAAAAGTACCTGCACTTCTAGCGATTGTAGCTCCTTGTCCAGGACGTAATTCAATACATGAAATTACCGTTCCTAATGGAATTTTACTTAATGGTAAAGTATTTCCAATTTCCGGAGACGCTTCTTCGCCAGACACAACAGTTTGTCCTACTTGTAAACCATTTTGAGCAACAATATATGTTTTCTCTCCATCTGCATACCATAATAACGCAATAAAAGCAGTTCTGTTTGGATCATACTCAATTGATTTAACTTTTGCTGGAATTCCCAGTTTAGTTCTTTTGAAATCAATGATACGATATCTTTGTTTGTGACCACCGCCTGTATAACGCATGGTCATTTTTCCTTGACTATTTCTACCTCCTGAGTTTTTTATCGGTGCAATTAATGAACGCTCCGGCTTATCAGTTGTAATGGCGTCAAAACCATTTACAACTCTAAATCGCTGACCTGGGGTAATAGGTTTTAATTTTCTTACTGACATCTTTTTATTCTAGATATTGTTGTAAAAATCTATTGTTTCTCCTTCTTGTACTTGTACAATTGCTTTTTTATAAGCATTTGACTTTCCACTTATTAAACCACTTTTAGTGTATTTAGCAGTTCTATCTGGTCTAACATTCATTGTATTAACACTTACAACTTTAATACCATAAGTTGCCTCAACAGCTTTCTTAATTTGTACTTTGTTTGCTTTTTTGTCTACAACGAAACCAAAACGATTGAAAACTTCACCATCTTTGGTGATTTTTTCTGTAATAATAGGTTTAACTATGATACTCATGGCTTATTATTTGCTTAAATTTTCTTCAATTCCTTCTAAAGAACCTTCTAAAAGTACTAAATAATTTGCGTTTAATATCGCGTATGTACTTAATTCAGAGTTAGTTATCACGTTAGAAGCTTTTAAATTGCGTGACGACAAATATACATTTTTATTTGAATCACCCAACACAAATAAAGATTTTTTATTTTCTATTCCTAAAGCACTTAAAACTGATAAAAAGTTTTTAGTGTTTGGTGTATCAAAAGTAAAATCTTCAAGCACTAATATACTTGATTCTTTTGCTTTTAGAGTAAATGCAGATCTTCTAGCTAAACGCTTTAAACCTTTGTTCAATTTGAATGAATAGCTTCTAGGTCTTGGACCAAAAACAGTTCCTCCACCTTTGAACAATGGATTTTTAGCACTACCTGCTCTTGCAGTACCAGTTCCTTTTTGCTTTTTAATCTTACGAGTACTTCCAGCAACTTCAGCTCTTTCTTTAGCTTTATGAGTTCCTTGTCTTTGATTAGCTAAATATTGCTTAACATCAAGATATACCGCATGTTTATTTGGCTCTATACCGAATACTGAATCAGAAAGTTGAACTTTTCTTCCAGTATCTTTTCCTTTGATATCTAAAACTTTTACTTCCATTACTTCTGAATGATTACGTAAGAGTTTTTGCATCCAGGAATAGCTCCTTTAACAACAAGTAGATTCTTTTCAGCAACTACTTTCAAAACTCTAAGATTTTGTACTTTAACATTATCACCACCCATTCTTCCAGCCATACGCATTCCTTTGAATACACGTGATGGATAAGACGATGCTCCTACTGATCCTGGCGCTCTTAAACGATTGTGTTGACCATGCGTTGCTTGTCCAACACCACCAAAACCGTGACGTTTAACAACACCTTGAAAACCTTTACCTTTTGATACACCTTGTACATCAACAAATTCTCCTTCAGCGAATACATCAACTGTGATGCTGTCACCAAGATTAAATTTACCTTCAAAACTTTGGAATTCAACGACTTTCTTTTTAGCAGAAGTACCAGCTTTTTTAAAGTGACCTAAATCAGCTTTAGTGGCGTGTTTTTCTGTTTTGTCATCGAAACCAAGTTGTAAGGCTTCATACCCGTCAACCTCAATGGTTCTGACTTGGGTAACGACACAAGGTCCAGCTTCGATTACTGTACAAGGAATATTTTTCCCGTTTTCATCAAATAAGCTAGTCATGCCGATTTTTCTTCCAATTAACCCAGACATATTAAACTATTTATTAATTATTAATTCTTTTTGATATAAAAATTAAGTATTAGAAATATAAAAACCTAATACTTAACTTAAATTTTATTTTTTTTAAAGTTATTATACTTTAATCTCAACTTCAACACCACTTGGCAACTCTAGTTTCATTAGAGCGTCAATTGTTTTTGAAGATGAACTATAAATATCAATTAATCTTTTATAAGACATAACTTCAAATTGCTCTCTCGATTTTTTATTAACGTGAGGAGAACGTAATACAGTAAATATTTTTTTGTGTGTTGGTAATGGAATTGGACCAGTTACAACTGCACCTGTACTTTTTACAGTTTTTACAATCTTTTCAGCAGATTTATCTACCAACATGTGATCGTAAGATTTTAATTTTATTCTAATTTTTTGACTCATCTTGATAAAAATTATGCGTTTCCTTTTGCTTTTTTGATAACTGCTTCAGATATATTAGAAGGTGTTTCTGCATAGTGAGAAAATTCCATAGTAGATGTTGCTCTACCTGATGAAAGTGTTCTTAATGTAGTAACATAACCAAACATTTCTGATAATGGAACATCTGCTTTAATAGTTTTAGCTCCATTTCTGTCTCCCATATCGTTTACTTGACCTCTACGACGGTTGATATCACCAACGATATCTCCCATGTTTTCTTCAGGTGTAATAACTTCCATTTTCATTATCGGTTCAAGTACAATTGCACCTGCCGCTTTTGCCACTTCTCTATAACCCATTCTAGCTGCTAATTCAAAAGAAAGAGCATCAGAATCAACTGGGTGAAAAGATCCGTCAGTTAAAGTTACTTTTAAACTATCAACTTGATAACCAGCTAGTGGTCCAGTTTTCATAGCTTCACGGAAACCTTTTTCTACAGATGGAATATATTCTTTAGGAACATTACCACCTTTTACTGCGTTAACAAATTGTAAACCAACAGGAGCTTTACCATCAACCAAATCAGCTGGTTCTAATGTAAATACGATATCACCGAATTTACCACGACCTCCAGATTGTTTTTTGTAAGTTTCTCTGTGTGTAGCAGATCTTGTAAAAGCTTCTTTGTATTCTACCTGAGGTTCACCTTGATTAACTTCAACTTTAAATTCACGTTTCATTCTATCTACAAGAATATCTAAGTGTAACTCACCCATTCCTGAAATAATAGTTTGTCCTGAAGCTTCATCAGTTCTAACTGTAAATGTTGGATCTTCCTCTGCTAATTTGGCTAAAGCCATACCCATTTTATCAACGTCAGCTTTAGTTTTTGGCTCAATTGCGATACCTATTACTGGCGCTGGGAATTTCATTGACTCAAGAATAATTGGGTGTTTTTCATCACACATTGTGTCTCCAGTCTTAATATCTTTAAATCCAACTGCCGCTCCAATATCTCCAGCTTCGATATAATCGATTGGATTTTGTTTATTAGCGTGCATTTGATAGATACGAGAAATTCTTTCTTTATTACCAGAACGCGTGTTCAAAATATAAGAACCAGCATCTAAACGACCTGAATAAGCACGGAAAAATGCTAAACGACCAACATAAGGATCGGTTGCAATTTTAAATGCTAAAGCCGCGAATGGTTCTTTTACATCTGGACGACGTAATATTTTAGTTTGATCTTCTTCTAATAATTCAGCATCATCAGGATGAATACCTTCGATACCTTCTTTATCTAATGGAGATGGCAAGTATTTGCAAACTGCATCTAACATGAATTGTACTCCTTTATTTTTGAAAGAAGAACCTGCAATCATAGGAATGATAGCCATGTCCATAGTTGCGGCTCTTAAAGCTACGTTGATTTCTTCCTCAGTAATTGAGTTTTCATCTTCCATAAACTTTTCAAGTAAGTTCTCATCATAATCAGCTACTGCTTCTATAAGAATTGATCTGTACTCTTTTACTTCTGCAAGCATATCTTCTGGAATTGGAACGATATCAAATGTTGCTCCTAAAGTCTCATCATGCCAAACAATAGCTTGATTTTTCACTAAATCTACAACACCTCTAAAATCATTTTCTTCTCCAATTGGCAATGTAATTGCAACTGCATTAGATTTTAACATATCACGAACTTGTTGACATACCATCAAAAAGTTAGATCCTTGTCTATCCATTTTATTAACGAATCCCATTCTTGGAACTCTATATTGATCTGCAAGTCTCCAGTTAGTTTCTGATTGTGGCTCAACACCATCAACTGCACTAAACAAGAAAACTAAACCATCAAGCACACGTAATGAGCGATTTACCTCAACAGTAAAATCAACGTGACCAGGCGTGTCTATAATATTAAAGTGATAATCCTCAGAAGTTGGTAAAGGTTTACCTTGTTCTGTTGGAAAACTCCATTCACAAGTTGTAGCAGCAGAAGTAATTGTAATACCTCTTTCTTGCTCTTGTGCCATCCAGTCCATTGTTGCAGCACCATCGTGCACTTCTCCAATTTTGTGTGATTTTCCTGTGTAGAATAATATACGTTCTGTAGTGGTAGTTTTACCAGCATCAATATGAGCTGCAATACCAATATTTCTTGTGAATTTTAAATCTCTAGCCATTTCTCTATATATTAAAATCTAAAATGTGAGAATGCTTTGTTTGCTTCGGCCATTTTGTGAGTATCCATTCTCTTTTTAACTGCAGCACCTTCTTCTTTAGCCGCAGCTAAAATTTCAGAAGCTAGTTTTTGAGCCATAGATTTTTCATTTCTTCTACGAGCATAAAGAAGCATCCACTTCATTGCCATAGAAATTTTTCTGTCTGGACGAATTTGCATTGGTATTTGGAATGTTGCTCCACCAACTCTACGACTACGTACTTCTACG
>NZ_JAYVFH010000048.1:0-3768 GCF_043773265.1 Flavobacterium sp.
GTTTTTGTCAAAGGTACAATTCAATTTCTCGGCTAATTTAAAAATCAAATTTCTTCGTTTTGTGTAAATTTCATTTTGGCTTTCAAACCAACTTTTTCCTAATTGTAAAGCTGCAATGGCACCTTTCTGAATTCCATAAAACATGCCACTGTCCATATTGCTTTTTACTTTTAAAATTGCTTCTAATAATGTTGCATTTCCTAAAACCATTCCTACTCGCCAACCAGCCATATTAAAAGTTTTTGATAACGAATTTAATTCTAAAGCAATATCTTTTGCACCTTCAATTTGTAAAATTGAAATCGGATTTTCGTTTAAAACAAAGCTGTACGGATTGTCATTTACAATTAAAATAGTATGCTTCTTTCCGAAGGCAATTAATTTTTTAAAAACTTCTAAATTTCCGTTTGCTCCTGTTGGCATATGCGGATAGGAAACCCACATTAATTTTACTTTAGACAAATTTAGTTGTTCTAATTTTTCAAAATCTGGAAACCAATTGTTTTCTTCTATTAAATCATAATATACAGTTTTCGCCTGAACCAATTCGGTAACAGAAGCATACGTTGGATAACCAGGATTGGGAATTAAAACTTCGTCACCTTCATTTAAAAACGCCAAAGAAATATGCATAATTCCTTCTTTTGAACCCATTAAAGGTAAAATTTCTGAAGTAAAATCTAAATCAACTTGAAACTCATTTTTATAAAAAGTTGCTATTCCTTTTCTCAATTCTGGCAAACCTTGATAGCTTTGATATTCATGTGCTTTTTCGTCAAATAATGATTGTTGTATGGCTTCAATTACAGAATTATCTGGTGTTAAATCTGGACTTCCAATTCCCATATTAATAATAGGTTTTCCATCAGCAATAAGTTGTCGTACTTCTTTCAATTTTTTAGAGAAATAATATTCTTCTACTAAATTTAGTCTGTTTGCTGTTTGTATCATATTTTTCGTCACTGATTTGATAGATTAGACTTATTTAACTAATTTTTTATTTATTCTCTTTTTCCACTTTTATATTCACCAAGCACTTTAAAATGTGTTGTCATTAATACTAAAATCTTTTTGGCTTTTTCATAATGTTTGTATTTGTCAAAAATCACATCTACAAAAAACGAATATTGAAAAGGTGTTTCTATTATTGGCATCGATTGTATTTTGGTTAAATTTAACTTGCAATTGTTCATTACATTTAAAACGGTTGCCAAACTTCCTGCAGTATCATCCAATTCAAATTTTATTGATGCTTTATTTATCTGCTCTTTCGGAATTTCTTTATTCTGCGTTTTTACAATTACAAATCGGGTTTTGTTACTTTGAACCGTGTGAATTCCAGCGGCTAAAATTTCTAAATCGTATAGTTTTGCAGCAATTGGCGCAGCAACAGCAGCAATTCCAAGTAATTTATGTTCTTGAATTCTTCTTGCAGTTTCAGCAGTATCGCCACTTTCAACCAATTTTATGTGTGGATATTGACTAAAAAAAACCGCACATTGTAATAACGCAATTGGATGCGAATGTACTTCGGTAATAGCTTCAATTTTTTGACCTTTTAATACCATCAAATTCATGTGAATATCCAAATAATGTTCGCCAATAATATGTAAATTATTATTGTCAATTAAAGCATAATTCGGAATTATTGAACCTGCAATAGAATTTTCTAATGCCATAACGCCTTTGTCAGCTTGGTTTGTTTTTAAACTTTTCACCAATTCGTCAAACGACATACATTCGTCCAAATCGTTTTCATGCTGAAAATATTCTTGCGCTACTTGATGGTGAAACGAACCTTTGATTCCTTGAATTGCTATTATCTCTTTCATTATTTATTTTTTCTTCAAAAGATTCTGAACAAAATTCAGAATAAAAAAAAATCCTGATTTGCATCAGGATTGTATCTTAGTTAAGTGATTTTATTTTTATCTAAACTATATAACAATCCTTTTCTGTTTCCAGAAATAAAATGAATTGCTATAATAAGTTGCAGTTTGTAACATTTTGTTTTTTTGTATTTGGCTAAAGTAAATAATATATGAATATAAATAAAAATATATGTGATTTTTTTACGCTAACGTTTTCGTTGAATATTATTCTCTCAATTTTTTAACTCTAGTTGGTGTATCAATTCCTTTTACAATACTTTCAGAACTTAGTGCGATTGATTTAATTACTACGGTCATATTGTCTAAATCTAAAGTTGAAACATCGTCAGATAATTGATGATAATTTTCTTCAGAATCCATTTTGGAAGTAGAAATGGTGTGCGCTGGAACTCCTAAAGCTGCCAATCTTGCATTATCAGAACGGTAAAATAATTGCTCTGTTGGATATGGATCCTGATAGAAATTAAAATTTGTTGATTTAAGATTTTGTTGTAAAATAATTCCAAAATTAGATTTTTCAAATCCTGTGATGTAACAAGAATTTTTACCCCATTTGCTTTCGGTTCCAATCATTTCTATGTTAAACATTGCCACAACATTATCTGCATTTATACTTTTAGAGAAAAATCCAGAACCAAATCCGCCAACTTCTTCACCAGTAAATGCTACAAAAATAATAGTGCGTTCGTTAGTGTTTAATTCTTTAAAATAGTTTGCCAATACAATTACGGCTGTAACTCCAGAAGCATCGTCGTTTGCGCCATTGTAAACTTTATCTTTACCATAATCTTTAGTTCCTAAATGATCAAAATGCGCTGAAAAAATTACAAATTCTTCTGGTTTAGATTTTCCTTTTAAAACTCCAATTACATTATTGGCTGGTTTGTTTTTGGCTTCAAATTCTTGTCGGTAATTTTTTAAATCGCCATAAAAATCCAATCCAATTTTACTGAATTCTTTTTCTATAAAAACTGATGCAGAATCAATTCCGGCAGTAAAAATTGCTCTTCCTTGCATCTTATCCGATGCTAATTCGGTTTCAATTCTTATAACTTCGTTTTTATCAATTGTTGGTTTTACTTGCGCTTGACAAATAATTGTAAACAATATAAATAGTACAGATAGTTTTTTCATAATTCAAATTTTTAGAAACAGTAAAATTCTTTTGTAAATATAGAAATCTAAATGCGAATTAAAAAAAGAAAAATCTGAAAAGAAAAAATACTAAATGAAGCTAATTTCTGTTTACATTTGCTACAAATAGATTAATTATGTCAATAGAAGTTGTAAATATTTCGAAGAATTATGGTGCTCAAAAAGCATTGGATAACGTTTCGTTTTCTGTAAAAAAAGGTGAAATTGTAGGTTTTCTTGGTCCAAATGGCGCAGGAAAATCTACTTTGATGAAAATTTTAACTACTTATATTACATCCGATTCTGGAACTGCAACTGTAAACGGAAATGATGTTATTGCTAATCAAAAAGCGGTACAACTTTCGGTTGGTTATTTGGCAGAACACAATCCGTTGTACTTAGATTTGTATGTTAGAGAATATTTAGCGTTTAATGCCGATGTTTATAAAGTAGCAAAATCTAGAATTGAAGAAGTGATTACTTTAACAGGATTAACGCCAGAAAGTCATAAAAAAATTGGTCAATTAAGTAAAGGTTATCGACAACGAGTTGGCATTGCTACCGCGTTGTTGCATAATCCTGATGTATTAATTCTTGACGAACCAACTACAGGTTTAGATCCAAATCAGTTGGTGGAAATTAGAGATTTAATTAGAAATATTGGAGCAGATAAAACGGTTTTTCTTTCTACGCACATTATGCAAGAAGTTGAAGCCATTTGCGACAGAGTAATAATTATAAA
>NZ_JAYVFH010000049.1:0-10465 GCF_043773265.1 Flavobacterium sp.
GCTTTTACATTGAGTCAGGAAAATAAATTACCAATTGTGGTTTTCGATATGAATAAAAAAGGCAATTTGCTTAAAATTTGTGAAGGAGAAAACGTTGGAACAATAGTTAATATATAGTTTAGAAGTTTAAAACTTTTTAAACCCACAAACCACAAACAATAAAATAACATGGAAGAAATTGAATTTATTATTGACGAAACAAAAGAAGCAATGAATGGTTCGGTTGAGCATTTAGAAAAATCGTTTTTAAATATTCGCGCCGGAAAAGCTTCGCCTCAAATGTTAGGAAGTGTTTTTGTAGATTATTATGGTTCACAAACGCCACTTTCTCAAATTGCAAATGTAAACGTTCCAGATGCTAGAACAATTACAATTCAACCATTTGAAAAAACAATGTTGCATACAATTGAAAAAGCAATTATGGTTGCCAATCTTGGTTTTAACCCAATGAACAATGGTGATATTGTTATTATTAGTGTTCCACCATTAACAGAAGAACGTCGTCGTGATTTGGTAAAACAAGCCAAACAAGAAGCCGAAGACGCAAAAATTGGTATTAGAAACCACAGAAAAGATGCCAATTCTGATATAAAAAAATTAGAAAAAGATGGAACTTCTGAAGATTTATGTAAAAATGCAGAAGACGATATTCAAAAACTAACAGACAATTTTATTAAAAAAATTGAAGAACATTTGGTTCATAAAGAAGCCGAAATTATGAAAGTTTAATTTTATAGTTAAAATATAATTAAATCCGTTTCGTTTTATTATTGAGCGGATTTTTTTATTCCTATTTTTGTAATGATTCTAAATTTTAAGAATCTATAAACTAAAAAGTTTAATGAGAAATTTTTGGATATTTCTATTGATTTTATTTTGCAATTTTACTTTCTCTCAAAAAGTAATGAAAGGTCAAATCATTGATTATGACACTACTGTACCAATTGCATTTGCAACTATTACTTATAATAATAAAACCATAGCTTCAGACTGGGAAGGAAAATTCACTTTAGAAATAAAAGACGACAATAAACCAATCTTGTTTTCATACAAAGGTTATCACGATAAAACCTATTATAAAACTGTTGGTGCACCATTTTTATTAATGAAAATGGTAAACAACAACACACTTAAAGATAAAGAAATTTACTCAGAAAACGAAGTGAATTTAATTATCAAAAAAGTAATAGATAACAAACCAAAAAACCAACCAGAAAAGGCACTAAACACATTTGAGTACAAAAATTATGAGCATTTATTGGTTTCGGCAAATCCAGATTCTATTTCAAATAAAATTGATACTATTTATAAAAAATCATTGTTTGGAAAAACAAAAATTAAATTAGACTCAACCAATTATAAACTTAAAAATCTAGTTGAAAACCAACATATTTACCAAACCGAAAAAGTAAATTTAATTCAATTTAATAATAAAGGAACTAAAGAAACTATTATTGCTTCGAGAATGGCTGGTTTTAAAAAACCATTATATGAATATCTTGGCCTGAATTTAGTTTCGTATTCTTTATATAATAACGAATTAGATATTTTGGAAACTCCAATTAGAAATCCAATTTCTAGTTATGGTAGAAAATTATATGTTTTTAAAATTATTGACACTGTAAAAATTCAAAATAGAACTGTTTATAGAATATATTTTCAACCTAAAAAACTAAATTCCAACAAACTACGAGGATTATTGTATGTAGATGCTGAAAATTTTGGAATTGCAAAAGCATTTTATAGAATTTATGGAATAATAAATATCAATGCTACATATACTTTTAATTATTTAAAAGAACATCAGCTTTGGTTTCCTGAAAAAAGGAAATTTATAGTTGTAAAAGGTAATAATAGTGAAGATTTAAAACTTTTTGGAGGAACAATAAAATTTAATTCAAGTTTAGAAGGAATTAAAAAAGATGCTTCAGATCAATTGTATTTAAAGCTAGAATCTATTCCGTATGATATTAAAATTAATAAATTGGTTGCTTTTAAAATTCCAAGCATAAAAATCGATGTTCCAGAAGTAAGCATGTCTAAACCAGATTCTTATTGGAATTCATTGAAGAAAGATTCGCTCGATTCAAGAAAAATTAGAACCTACACCAATTTAGACAGTTTGTCTGTAGCAGAAAATATTGAACAAAAATTATTTTTAGGAAGGAAAATTTTTAATGGCTATTTACCTGTAAACATTGTTGATTTAGATTTAAAATCATTAATAAAATATAACAACTATGAAGGTTTTCGGCTAGGAATTGGTGGTGTTACTAACAATAAATTATCCGAAAAATATAAAATTAGTTTTAATGTTGCTTATGGTTTTAAAGACGAAAAATTTAAATTTTTAATTTCGCCTTCCTATTTAGTTAGCAAAGAAACCAATACTTGGATAACTGCTTCTTATGCAGATGATTTAAGTGAAATTGGGCAAATTCAATTTGCAACACAACCTCGACGTTTTAAAATCTATGATCCACGACCTATAAATATTTCTACATTTTATAATTATAAAACTTTTTCTTCCTTTATAGAAAGTAAATATATACCAAAAACCGATGCTTATTTTGGAATTGCAAGAAGTGAAATCTTGCCACTTTTTTATTATAATTTTGTTTCAAATGGCTATTTATACACTAATTTTAATATCACAACAGCGCAGTTTGCCATTCAATGGAATCCTTTTAGTGGTTATATGCAAACGCCAAACGGAAGATTAGAAATTGAAAAGAAGTTTCCTAAATTCTCTTTGCAATTAACAAAATCTTTTGCAAATGTTGTTGGAAGTGATTTTGATTTTACCAAAGTTGATTTCAAGATATCACATGAAATACCTTATTTATCTGGACAAAACACTTCATTTCTATTGCAAAGCGGATTTGCTTTTGGAGATGTTCCATTGACACATTTATACAGTATTGCACCCAATAATTTAAATAGAGAAACACTTTTTAGAAGAATAACTTTTGCAGGAAAAAACAGTTTTGAAACAATGTTTTTTAATGAATTTTTCTCAAGTAAATATGTTGCATTTCATGTAAAACACACTTTTAACAAAGTAAAATTGGCATACAAAATCAAACCTTTAATTTCTGTAGTAACAAGAATGGCTTGGGGAAATTTAGACAATCAAGAAAAACATGTTGGTTTTCAATATAAAACTTTAGAGAAAGGTTTTTTTGAAAGTGGTGTTGAAGCCAATCAAATTTTTAAAGGTTTTGGACTTACATTTTTTATGAGATATGGACCAAATGCTATTCCAAAATTTGAAGATAATTTTGCTTTAAAATTAAGTTATGTTTTAGATTTTGGTTTTTAGAGTTCTTAAATAATTGATTGTATAGTTTGAAGAAAAAGTTCTCGATGCAATTTTCAAAGCACTACATTTTATTAAATTTGTAATTTTACTTAGCTTTAAAAATCACTCGAACTGACGAAAATAATCAAGGTTTAATAATCAAAACAGAAGGAACTGTAATCAACCAAACGCTTTGAGAATCAACTAATTCTTTCCAACTTTCTAGCGATATTATCATTAAATCTTGCTTGGCTAGAAATCCTGCTTTCATATTGTTTTCGGTTAAAACTGAAATATTTTCTGGATAGGTTTTTTGAAGGTTTTCAATTTCTAATTCAATATTTTGGTTTGATTTTACTTGATTATCAATATCTAAAACCGTTATTTTAGAATCGTTGTTATAAATTAATTTTTGAGCATAATCAATTAAAAACGAATCATCTGCAGAGAATATAGGAATAAAAACATCATTTACAACACTTAATTCTTTATCAATTAAAATCCCGAGTGGCATTTTACTTTTAGAAATTATCAATCGTGTTCTATCATCAAATGGTGAATTTTCAAACAACCCTTCTTTTCCTGTAAATTTGTCCAATAAACGGTCTGGATTGATAATTCTTGTTGTAAATCCTAATACTTTTCCAAGCAAAGTTCCTTCAAATATAGATTTTCCTAATCCTACCAAAACCAAATCAAAATTTCCTCTTGTTGCAATATCGGTAATATCGGTTTCAATATCAACTGTTGCCTTGAAAATAGTTGTTAATTCTTGATTTAAAGATTTAGATTCTGCAAGTATTGGCGCAAAAGCTTCTTGTTCGTATTCTTCAAGATTGTAGGCGTGCATTTCATCTGATAATGATAAATGCAAAGCAGTTACATTGGTATTTTCTTTTTGTTTTTTTACAAAACTATTTGCCAAATGCAACAAAGATTTTCCTTTTTCATTGTTTCCAAATGATATTAAAATATTAAAATTACTATTACTAATTTCTTTTGGAATTAATACTTCTTTACGTTTAAAAATATAATTTATTATATCTATTGCTGGACCGGTCATAAAAGTAGTAACCAATGCCATAATTACCATCATTGTAAATATTTCTCTAGACAAAACGCCCAAGTCATAACCAATATTTAGTACGACCAATTCCATCAAACCTCTAGTATTCATTAGCGCACCAATGGTTAAACTGTCTCGCCAATTCTGACCAACAAATCTTGCAGCCAAAGTACTACCAAGAAATTTACCAACAACAGCAACCAGAATAATAAACCCAGTTATTTTCCATAAATAAGGATCGTTTATCAACCCAATTTCTGTTCGTAATCCAGTGAAAACAAAAAATAAAGGAAGTAATAAAATAAGTGCAACATCTTCAACTTTTTCTATAATGATATTTCTAATTTTAGTGATATCTGGCATAATTGCACCTGTTAAAAAAGCACCAAACAAAGCGTGAATTCCAATAATTTCTGATAAATAAGATGAAATAATTAAAGTCAATAAAAATATTGCAACAACTGGTTTGCTTAAATTATCTCGAGTTGCATATAAATCACCAACTTTTTTCAAGAACGGTTTTACAATAAAAAGCATTACTAAAACATAACTAAAAGCCAACATTATTACATATATTGAACTTGCAAAACTTCCAGCTTTTACAATAGCTATAACAGCTGCAAGAATACACCAAGCGGTAATGTCATCGGCAGCAGCACAAGTAATTACAATTGCGCCAAGCTTGGTTTTATGTATACCTCTTTCCTGCACAATTCTTGCCAAAACAGGAAACGCAGTGATACTCATTGCAATTCCCATAAACAAACTAAAGGATAAAAAAGCAACACCTTTTGGAGCAAATTCATTGTAAACATAGTAAGCCAACCCAATTCCAAGTGCAAACGGAAAAACAATACTTGCGTGACTAATTACAACTGCATCATTGGCTTTATTTTTTAAAACCTTTAAATCCAGTTCCATTCCAACAACAAACATAAAAAGTATTAATCCTATTTGGCTAAGAAATTGCAAATTACCAAGTGATTCTTTAGGAAAAAGTAACATTGAATATTCTGGAAGATACATTCCAACAACTGATGGTCCAAGAAAAATTCCTGCAATAATTTCGCCAATTACCGATGGTTGACCAATTTTTCTAAAAAGCCATCCAAACAATCTGGCTACAATAATTATTGTAATTATTTGAAGTAAAAGTATCGCTAACGGATGTTTAAGATTATGAATAATTGATTCTGAAAACTGATTAAAATAAGTAGCTTTAGATATTGGAGATATTACATTTCTATGGATTTCTAGCAGTTTGCCTTTAGATACAATCCAAAAAATTAATGCAGTAAATCCGCCAGTTACAATAATATAAAATAATCCGTTTTTTAGATTCCTCATTCTTTATTAAAGCTCTTTTTTTGAGCATTACAAATATGAGAAAAATTGAATCATAAATTGTAAAATCAATATAATTTTAACGTGAAATTTAATGTGAAATAATATTGATGTTTTTTTAGGTAAAAGTTAACGTCAAGTTCTTTTGTATTAAGTGGTTTTGATTACCTTTGCACTCGTTTTAATTTTTATAATGAAAAAAATAAATAATCCTGATTTTTGGGGATTTATCGCAAGAATTGTACTTCGAAATAGAATAACAATTCTAACAATCATTGGATTAATCACAATCTTATTTGCTTTGCAATGGAGAAATATTCGTTTTTCATTTACTGAGGCAAACCTTCTTCCTGATGATAATGTTGTAAATGTTGAATATAATGCATTCCTAAAAGAATTTGGCGAAGAAGGAAACATGATTGTTGTTGGTGTAAAAGACGACACTTTTTTTTCGCCAAAAGCATTTGTTGCTTGGAATAAATTAATGAATGAATTAAAAACTCATAAAGAAATAGATTTAGTTGTTTCTATCGGTGATTTACAAAAACTTCAAAAAAACGATTCGCTACAAACTTTTGAATTAGTTCCTTTTGTTGATAAAAACAAGCTTACGAACAAAGATTATCTTACTTCAATAAAAACCGATTTGTTTAATAAAATGCCTTTCTATGAAAGTTTATTGTTTAATAAAAAAAATGGAACCATACGTTCTGCAATTTATCTTGACAAAAAAATTGTAAACACTCCAGAACGCAAGAACTACATTTTTAACGATTTTATTCCAAAAATTGAAGCATTTGAAAAAGAAACCAAAATAGATTTACACGTTTCTGGAATGCCATATATTAGAACTTTAAATGCCCGAAGTATTACTGATGAAATAAGTTTGTTTATTGGAGCAGCGCTTTTAATTACTTCGTTGATATTTTATTTCTTCTTTCGTTCTTTTAAAACAACATTAATTTCAATATGTATTGTTGTAGTTGGAGTTATGTGGTCTTTTGGAATTTTAGGATTATTAAATTATGAAATTACTGTTCTTACAGCATTAGTTCCTGCATTGGTTATTATTATTGGTGTTCCCAACTGTATTTTTCTTACCAACAAATACCATCAAGAATGTAGAATTCATAATAATCAAGCTAAAGCTTTGGTTCGCGTTTTGACAAAAGTTGGAACTGCTACATTAATTACAAATCTTACTACAGCATTTGGTTTTGCAACTTTTATTGTAACTAATAATGAATTGCTAAAAGAGTTTGGAGTTGTTACATCGCTAAATATTATGGCTTTGTTTCTATTATGTTTGTTTGTAATTCCTATACTTTACAGTTATTTGCCAATTCCTAAAGAAGAACATTTAGATCATTTAGAACGAAGTTATGTTGTTACATTTATGGATTGGATGCAAAAAATCATCAAAACCAATCGAACTAAAATTTATATTGTAACTGGAATTTTATTTGTATTAAGTAGCATAGGAATTCTAAAAATGAAAACCTCTGGAAGTTTGATAGAAGACATGCCAAAAAAATCAGCTTTTTTTCAAGATATTTTATTTTTTGAGAAAGAATTTGATGGTGTAATGCCACTAGAAATTACTATTGACACTAAAAGAAAAAAAGGTGTAATGAAACTTTCTACCTTAAAAAAAATGGATGAATTGCAAACTGCAATCGAAGAAATTCCTGAACTTTCTAAACCTATTTCTATTCTAAATTTGGTAAAATATTCTAAACAAGCATACTATAATGGTAATCCCGAGTTTTATGCATTACCAACATCGCAAGAGCAAAATTTTATTTTAAGTTATGCTAAAAATGCCACTAAAGATTCTAAAAATAACATAATGAAAAGTTATGTCAATAAAACAGGACAAGTTGCAAGAATTACAACTTTCATGAAAGATATTGGCACAGGAAATATGCAAAAAATTGAAGATAAATTACAAGCCAAAATTGATAAAATTTTTCCTTCAGACAGGTATAAAGTTACAATGACAGGAAAAGCTTTGGTTTTTGAAAAAGGTACAAAATATCTTTTAGATAATTTAATTTCGTCATTATTGTTGGCAGTTTTCATTACTGCAATGCTTATCTTATTTATGTTTCGCTCAGTAAAAATGATATTTGTTGCATTGATTCCAAATTTATTACCATTACTTGCAACAGCAGGAATTATGGGGTTTTTCAATATTCCATTAAAACCATCAACTATATTGGTTTTCGGAATTGCATTTGGACTTTCAGTCGATGATACAATTAGGTTTTTATCACAATATCGTCAAGAATTAGCCAAAAACAATTGGAAAATAAAAAAATCTGTTTTTGCTACACTTAAAGATTCTGGCTTGAGTATGTTTTATACTTCAGTAGTACTTTTTGCTGGGTTTTCAATATTTATGTTATCAAGTTTTGGAGGAACAATTGCTCTTGGTGGATTAATTGCAGTAACTTTAATCTTCGGAATGTTATCAAATTTAATGTTGTTACCAGCATTGGTATTAACTTTAAATAAATCATTGGCTAACGAACAAGAATTTATTTCTCCAAAAATAGATGTTTTAGAACATGATGAAGAAGACATCAATTAGTTAATAATCAACTTTACTTTATATTGTTTTTGAATTTTAATATTTGGAAATAGTTTTAATTTTACAATTCGCCTAGTTATTTTCTCTTTTTTGTGATATATTTGCCTAGTTATTTTCTCTTTTTGTGATAAAATTCGGCTATGAAAAATGATAAAAAATACTTTAAAAGACTTATAGACAATTTATTATCAACATGGAAATATGATGATAATAAGAAACCACTTCTGTTACGAGGCGCAAGACAAGTTGGAAAATCATCTGCAATTAGAAATTTAGGGAAATCATTTGAACATTATATTGAAATTAATTTTGAAGAAAATACAGCTATTCAAAAACTTTTTGATGGTGTAAATTCTATTGAAAATATATGTTCAAAACTAGAAATAATATACAGTATTCCTATAATTGAAGGCAAAACATTACTTTTTTTAGATGAAATTCAATCTTGTGAAAATGCTATTTTGTCGTTACGCTTTTTCTATGAAAAAATGCCAAATTTGCACGTTGTTGCTGCTGGATCACTTTTAGAATTTGCTCTGCAATCACTTCCGTCATTTGGTGTTGGAAGAGTAAGAACGCTTTTTGTTTATCCTTTTTCGTTTGATGAATTTTTAATTTCTCTAAATGAAAATAAATTATTAGAACTTAAAAATAATGCTAATTCTAACAATCCGTTGGATGCAATTTTTCATCAAAAACTCACAGACTATTTTAAGCAATTTTTAATTATTGGAGGAATGCCAGAAGTTGTAGCAAGATATGCTCAAAATAAAAAGTTAAGTGAAGCACAACAAATATTAGACGATTTAATCATTTCGTATAAAAGTGATTTCGTAAAATACAATAAACGCATACCTTCTGATAGAATAAACGAAGTATTTGAAGCGGTTTCTAAACAAATGGGGAATAAATTTATTTACACAAAAGCAGGAAATAATTTATCTCATATTCAAATAAAAGAAGCTTTACAATTATTAATTCTTGCAGGATTAGTAATTCCAGTTACACATACTTCTGCAAATGGAATTCCACTTGGTGCAGAAATTGATTCAAAAAAACGTAAAATGCTTATTTTAGATACAGGTTTATTTCAAAGAATATTAAATTTAGATATTTCAACAATAACTCTCGAAGAAAATTTAAATTTAATTAATAAAGGTGCAATTGCAGAATTGTTTTTTGGTTTAGAATGGTTAAAATACAGTAATCCATTGACACAAAATCATCTATACTATTGGCATCGAGAAAATAAAACAGGAAATGCAGAAGTCGATTATGTAATTCAAAAACAGAACAATATAATTCCTATAGAAATTAAATCTTCTAATAGTGGATCAATGCAAAGTTTACGAATATTTCTGTCCGAAAAGAAAATTTCAAAAGGTATTCGATTTTCATTAGAAAATTTTTCAAGCATGGAAGACGTTACAATTTATCCATTATATGCAGTAAATAATTTTTTCAATTCTTAAATAAAATATTACTTTTTATAAAAATCAATTTAAACTATATTTGCAACTTAGAGTTATATTAAAATCTCAGTAAAAATGAAACATACTAAAGTTAAAGAATTACTAAACAGTACATCAACTTTAAACGAAATAAATGCCAAAGGTTGGGTAAGAACTTTTAGAAACAATCAATTTATTGCATTGAACGATGGTTCTACAATTAATAATATTCAATGCGTAGTAGATTTTGAAAACACATCAGAAGAAACTCTAAAAAGAATTACAACTGGCGCAGCAATATCAGTAACTGGAGCTTTGGTAGAAAGTCAAGGCGCAGGACAAAAATATGAAATACAAGTTTCTAAATTAGAAATTCTTGGCGATTGCGATGCAGAAAAATTCCCGATACAACCTAAAAATAAACCAAGTTTAGATTTCCTTCGTGAAAATGCTCACTTGCGTGCAAGAACAAATATGTTTGGTGCAATTATGAGAGTTCGTTCGGTACTTTCATTTGCAGTTCATAATTATTTTCAAGAAAAAGGATTTGTATATGTAAACACACCAATCATAACTGGTTCTGATGCCGAAGGTGCAGGCGAAATGTTTAAAGTTACCGCTTTACCATTTGACAACACACCAAGAACCGAAGATGGAAAAGTAAATTACAAAGAAGATTTCTTCGGAAAAGAAACCAATCTTACCGTTTC
>NZ_JAYVFH010000050.1:0-23065 GCF_043773265.1 Flavobacterium sp.
CTTGTTGGTTGTATTGCCATGGCGCACCATTATTTTCTATATTGGTCATCATTGCATTTAATGATTGTGGCGCAGCACTTTGTTCCATCACTAAAAATCTTCTCATATCGATTATTATTGATAACGGACTTATATTTACTGGACATTCTTCTACACAAGCGTTACATGATGTGCAAGCCCAAAGTTCTTCGGCAGTGATGTAATTGTTTAATAACGAAATATTATCTGGAATAAATACTCCTTTATTTTTGTCAATATTTCTTCCTACTTCTTCCATTCTATCTCTTGTGTCCATCATAATTTTTCGTGGAGATAGTTTTTTTCCTGTTTGACTAGCAGGACAAGCCGAAGTACAACGACCACATTCGGTACAAGTATAAGCGTTTAATAATTGTACCCAATTTAAATCTTGAATATCACTTGCGCCAAATTTACTTTGAGCTGCATCAACATCAACTGGTTGTGCAGCAAATGGATCAGTGTTTGGATCCATCATTAACTTTACTTCATTGGTAACGCTTTCTAGGTTATCAAATTGTCCTTTTGGATGTAAATCTGCAAAATAAGTATTTGGAAATGCTAATAATATATGCAAATGTTTAGAAAAATATAAATAATTTAGAAATATTAAAATGATTATTATATGCATCCACCAAAAAGTTCTTTCGAGCATATAAACCAATTGAATACTCATTCCATCAAATAAAGGTGAAAGAAACTGAGAAATAGGAAATGAACCAGCTTTTTCATAATGACCAAATACTTCAGGCAAATTTTGAAGATGTAAATCGGCTGCATTCATTAATAGAAACAATGACATCAATACAACTTCAAAATATAAAATATAATTGGCATCTTTTTTTGGTTTTCCTTTTAAATCTGAACTTGCAAAACGTTTCAATTTTGTTACGTTTCTTCTAATCCAAAAAACTATAACTGCAATTAATACTAATAGTGCTAAAATTTCAAATGATGCAATTAATAAATCATAAAATCCATTCATAAATGAAAACACTCTGTGTGTATCAAAAAGCCCATCAATAATAATTTCTAATAATTCTATATTGATGATTACAAAACCAATATAAACAATTATATGAAGTATTCCTGCAACTGGTCTTTTTATCATTTTAGATTGCCCTAGAGCAATCATAGCCATGTTTTTCCATCTAGCAGATGAATTGTCTGAACGGTTTACATCTTTTCCTAAATTGATGTTTCGAATTATTTTTTTTACATTATTTGCAAAATATCCAAAACCAATAATTAGTAGAATTGCGAAGAATATATTATCTAAAAAACTCATAAAAAGTTGGGTTTTATTTTTTTATTGTATCATTTACAGGTTGAACGTATGGTTTATTTTTCTTTCCAAAAAGTGAAACATTTACATATCTTGTTGGGTACAATCTTAAATCTTGCAATAATAATTCTAATTCTTTAGATGTTTTGGTAAAACTATTATACATTGTTTCATCTTTTATTAATTTACCCATTGTGCCTTTACCGGATTGAATATCTGACATTAATTTATCAACGGTTACAAGAGTTTTTTCAAGATTTTTTACAGTTTTACCAAGTTCTAATTTGGCTAAAGAATCAGATACTTTAGAAAAATTTGCTGATGTTTTTTCAAAATTAGTCATTGTGTTTCCAATTTTAGATTTATTGTCTGCCAACATTGTATTTACACTTTTAGAAGCACCTTTAAATTCTAATAAAACTTCATTAAGATTTGCTAAACTTGCACGCAAATTCTCTTTAGATTTAACATCTAAAACTTGATTTACATTAACCAACATTGTGTTTGCATTGTCAAGCAGCATTTCGATTTTAGCTTTCAACGGAACTAGTTGTGATGCTAATTCATCAGTCAATCCTAATTTGCTTGATGATTTTAAATAATCACCATTTTCTATTAGATTATTGTCATTTAGATTTGGTATAATTGCAAGTTGCTTTCCACCAATTGGACTTGGCGCATAAAGTTCGGCAATACTTGATTTTGCAATTTTATAATCTCCATCAATTTGCATTTCTACAATTGATTTAAATTTTTCATTTAGATTGATAGAATTTACTTTTCCAATAGTTTTTCCATTAATAGTAACTGGTGAAGAAGTTGCTAAACCTTCTACATTATCATAAATAACATAGATAGTTTTATAATTTGTAAATAAATCTCTTCCTTTTAAAAAGCTATAACCCCAAATAAATAATAATATGGCTGATATAACTAGAATTGCGGTTTTAATTTCTCTTGATAATTTCAAAATATAGTTTTTTTATACAAAATTAGTGATTTATTTTATTGCGTCTTGCACATTTATGCTATTACCATCTTTAAAAGCTATAAGAAAAGCTGTGCTGTATCCTTTAGTTTTTGCTTCTTGAAGTAGTTTTTTTGCTTCTTCATAACTTGATGTTGCACCATACATGTATTTATACAATCCATTAGTAGAAGAACTAGATATGTTTTTTAATCCTTTGAAATTACTTGGTGACAAATTAAGTTTTTTTGTGCTTGCAGATAATTGAACCTTAAAAACTATTCCTTTTTCATCAATAGAATTTACAACTTGCTCAATAACTTCTGTCTTTTTTACTGTGTCCGGTTTTTTAATTTCTTCAACTGGCTTTTCATAAATTCTTCTAATTGGTTTTTCAACTACTGGTTCGTTTGTAACTTCGCCAAAAAATTCTTTTTTATAACTTACAATGGCTTCTGCAATTGCCTGAGCAGTATCATTTTGACCTTGCTCTGAATCTAATCTTTCTCCTTCATCTTTATTAGAAATAAATCCCATTTCTATTAAAACTCTTGGCATATAAGCTTTGTGAAGTACCATAAATGGAGCTTGTTTAACACCTCTATTTTTTAAACCCATATCATTTGCAAAATTTTCTTGAATTTTTCCTGCCAAAGCAATGCTGTTTTCTAGATACTCTTCTTGCATTAATGTCATTCCTAATAAAGATTCTGGAGCATTTGGATCATAACCTTCATATTTTTGTTTATAATCTTTTTCTAAAGTTATAACCGAGTTTTCTTTCTTAGCAGCTTCAAGATTAGAGGCGTTTTTAGTTAAACCCATAACATAGGTTTCTGTTCCATCTGCAGCAGTATTTTTATTTGCATTGCAGTGAATTGAAACAAAAATATTTGCATCTGCTCTGTTAGCAATGTTAGCTCGTTCAACTAAATCTATAAAAACATCAGTTTTACGAGTATAATTAACATCTATATTTGGATTTTTTTCTAAAATCTTTCCAACTTTTAACATTACGGCCAAAGCAATGTTTTTTTCAACATGACCATGATAGGTTGCGCCAAAATCATGTGCGCCATGACCAGCATCTAGTGTTACTTTAAACTTATTAGATTGTGAGAATGAATTATTTATACCTAAAAGAAAAAGTAATGTAAGTAATAAATTGATTCTATTTTTAATTTTCATAATTATAAAAGTTAATTTTAATTAAAACTGCAAGGTTTTAAAATTATTATTTATCTATTTTTGACAAATAATAATATGTAAGTTTGGCTGTCCAAAAATCAAGCCATATTTTTACAAAAATAGCATTTAAACCTTTGCGTACAAACTTATTTTATATCGTTTTATTAGCATATTTCCTAACAATTGGAAGTGGGAAATTATATTCGCAAGAATTACCTAAAAAAAAGCAGAGTTTTCCTTCTAATAATCAGCAAACTAAGCCAAAAGATAATCCAACTATTACACCCGAAAAAACTGAAGTTGTTGTAACAAAAATTGATACTATAAAATTAGATTCTTTAAAAAATAAAAAATCGGTTCTTGAAGGTAAAGTAAAATATAAAGCAAAAGAATATGCAAGGTTTGATCAAAAGAAAAAACTTCTAACTTTAAATGATGGCGCAGAATTATATTATTTAGATTATGAATTAAAAGCTGGGATAATTGTTTTTGATTATCAAAAAAATGAGGTTTATGCTGGTAGACTAAAGGATTCTACTGGTAAATATGTTCAGTTACCAGTTTTTAAACAAGGTCAAAATGTTATTGAACCCGATTCGATTCGATTTAATTATAAAACAAAGAAAGCATTGGTTTGGAATTCTAGAACAGAGCAAGGTGAATTTAGAATAAAAGCTGAAATCACTAAAAAAGAAAATGACTCGGTTTATTTTATGAAAGGTGCACGATTTACAACATCTAAAGATATTGAAAATCCTGAATATTATTTTTATACTTCTAAAGTAAAGTTTGTTCCTGGAAAAAAAGTTGTGGTTGGACCAACAAATCTAGTTATTGCTGATGTTCCAACTCCGTTATTACTTCCATTTGCGTTTTTTCCTATGACAGAAAAAAGTCGTTCTGGAGTGATTATTCCTAATTATAATTATACATCTCAACGAGGTTATACGCTTCAAAACGGTGGTTATTATTTTGCTTTAAGCGATAATTATGACTTGGCAGTTCTAGGAGATTATTATACAAATGGTAGTTATGGAGTGCGTTTCGAATCAAGATATGCCAAAATGTATCAATTTTCTGGAAATTTTAATTTGAGATTCGAGAATCTTATCAATAGTGAACGTGGTTATCCTGATTATTCTAAAACTAAAATTTATAATATTCAATGGTCACATTCTAAAGATGGAAAATCTAATCCTAATTCTAGATTTTCTGCCTCGGTAAATTTAGGAAGTAGCAAATACTTTCAACAGTCACTAAATCAAGTTAATGTAAGTTCAACATTAAATAATACTTTAAGTTCTTCAATATCCTATTCTAAAACTTTTAATACTCTTCCTCAAGTTAATTTATCATTAACAGCAACTCATTCTCAAAACACACAAACTCAAATAATTAATATGACTTTGCCAACATTACAGGTAAGTGTTGATAGAATTTTTCCTTTTGCTCCAAAAGATGGTGTAAAAAAAGGATTTTTTAAAAATATTAATCTTCAATATAATGTAAGAGGCGAAAACAGAATTGAAACTACAGATTCGTTATTTTTTAAATCAGAAATGTTTAAAAACGCACTTGCTGGTTTTCAACATTCGATTCCTTTGAGTACAAATTTTAAAATTTTTAAATATTTTAGTGCTTCAACATCGTTTAATTATAATGAAACATGGCAGTTAAAAACAATTAGAAAAGAGTTTAATCCTTTTATAAATGAAGTTGAAAACATTGATGTAAATGGTTTTGATGCTTTTAGAACCTATTCGGTTTCAAACAGTATTGGAACAACCGTTTATGGAACATTTAATTTTGGAGAAAACAAAAAAATAAAATCAATTAGACATATTGTTAGACCAAATATTTCACATAGTTATACACCAAGTTTCGAAAAATATTATGATACCTATGCTACAGATGGAAGCGGTACAATGATAAAAGAATATACTAGATTTGAAGGAGGATTGTTTGGTCAGCCAGGAAAAAATTATTCTAATAATATTGGAATTGGAATTAGCAACACCTTTGAAGCCAAAGTAACCGATAGAGATTCTACTAAAACAGAACCTAAAAAAATCATGCTAATAAATAATTTAAATTTTTCTACGAGTTATGATTTGGCTGCCGATTCATTACGTTGGGCACCAATGAGAGTTAGTGGTGGAACACAATTGTTTAAACAAAAAATGAATATCAACTTTGCTGCAACTTTAGATCCTTATGCAATTGATAATAATGGAAGAAGAATCGAAATGTTTAATATTGATAATGGCGGAAGTCTTTTTAGATTATCAAGTGCCAATATGAATTTAAGTTACTCGCTTGCAAGTAGTGATGGAAATAAAGACAAAAAAAATAAACAAGGTGCAAGAAATGGCGGTCGAGAAGACGATTTATTTGGTACAAACACAGATTTTAGTGATAGAAGAGAAAGTCAGTTTGGTGATAAAGACGATGGAGAAGAAGAAGAATTTTCTGGATTTTATAATTCTAAATTGCCTTGGGATATTAATTTTGCCTATTCATTAACTTTTAGTAATAATAAGCGTGAAAATGAAATTGTAAATAATACAGTAATGATATCTGCAAATACAAGTTTAACCACCAAATGGAAAGTTGGAGTATCTACAGGTTATGACTTTGTAAGACATGGAGTTACTTTTACACAACTACGGCTTGAAAGAGATTTATTGAGTTGGCGAATGGATTTTAATTGGGTACCGTTTGGAGATTATACTTATTGGGGATTTTTTATTGGAATAAAAGCTAGCGTTTTGAGCGATGTTAAATGGGATAAACGTTCAATTCCTGATAGAAATTTAAGATAAAAAATAGAACATTGATATTGAACTAATTTCAAAATATATGAAAAAAATTATTTTTACAGATAAAGCTCCAGCACCAATTGGTCCATATAATCAAGCTGTTTTAATTGGAAATACTTTATATACATCTGGACAAATTGCTTTGAATCCAACAACTATGGAATTGGTTCTTGATGATATAGAAACCGAAACCAAACAAGTAATGGAAAACATGAAAGCTGTTCTTGAAGCTGCTCAAATGACTTTTGATAACATAGTAAAAACTACAATATTTATTATGGATATGAATGATTTTGCAAAAATAAATTCTGTTTATGCAAGTTATTTTGACGAAAAAACTGCTCCAGCTAGAGAAACCGTTCAAGTTGCTGGTTTACCTAAAGGTGTAAATGTTGAAATTTCTATGGTTGGAGTGATGTAGATTAAACTACTAAAAAATCATGTTTATATTTTCTAAAACGGATAACTCCTTTAAATACTTAGGTAAAACCCTATTTAATTGAATTAAGAATTATAGAATTTTACTCTGTTGAAATAGTCGAATTATTTCAAACAGTTATGTTCTAATTCAACTCAACAATAATTTTTAATATAATAAATGACAAAAGACGCTTTAATCTAGTGTCTTTTAATATTTATTATTTATTTCATTTCATCAATTCCTAATAATAATAGTTGTGCTGTGGCTTCGTTGGTCGCTAATGGAATATTGTGAACATCACAAATTCTTATTAGCATATTTATATCTGGTTCATGAGGATGACTAGAATTTGGATCTTTAAAGAAAAGTACCATTTTAGTTTTTCCTTCGGCAACTCTTGCTGCAATTTGAGCATCACCACCAAGTGGTCCAGAAAGCATTTTTTTAACTTTAAATCCAGCTATTTCTGCTTTAGTTCCAGTTGTTCCTGTAGCAACAAGTTTTATATTTTCTTTGTGTAGAATTTCCTTGTTTTTATTTAGAAACTGGACCATATCGGCTTTTTTTCCATCGTGAGCTATTATTGCTATTTCCATATATTTTTGCGAGTTTGTGAAGCAATCTCAATTTATTAATTAGATAATGCAAAAATAAAAAAAACCAGACTTAATCGTCTGGTTTCAATATTATTTATTCATTACATGGTAAGCAATTAATCCATCTATTGGACGTCGAAGTACATTGCCAATTTTAATTCCATGTTTTGTTAGTGTTTCTTCTAATTCATCTTTTAAATAAAAAGCAATTGAACCAACAAAATGAACTGGAATTTTAGTACATTCTTCAAATTGTTTTATGTAGTTTTCAACAAAGTCTTCAAGTTCTGCATAAATATATTGTTTGCAGAAATCGGTATCTTTATGTTTAATTAAGAACTTTGCAAAAGTTGCTAAATAAGCATTAGGATTTGGTTCTTTGTATAAATTATTTTTAATATAATCAGGTTCTACATTGTATTCTTCTTGAAATTCTTTGGCTAATTCTTTGGGCATTTTATTAAAATAATAACCACGTAACAAATGACGTCCAAAACGATTTCCAGAACAATCATCCATTGCAATGTAACCTAGAGATTGTACTTTTTGATGCAACACTTTACCGTCATAATAACTGCAATTAGAACCTGTACCAAGAATACAAACTATTGCTTGTTCATCTTTGGGAGTTGTTGCATAAACTGCGGCATAAGTATCTTCGTGAACTGTAACAAGAGCATTTGGAAAATACTTTCTAAATACATCTGCCAAAAAGTTTTTCATTCTATCTGTTCCGCAACCTGCACCATAAAAGAAAAGATTCGTAGCTTTATCTTTATTGTGAGAAATATCAAATTTATCATCTAGACGTGCAATAATTTCAGCTTTATCTAAAACTTCTGGGTTTAATCCTAAGGTTTGTGTTGTAAATAATACTTTTCCGTTATCATCTATTGCAATCCAATCGGCTTTGGTAGATCCACTATCAACTAATAATTTCATATTTTAAGAGTATAGAAAAAAGAATATAGAAAAGAGAGCAAAATATAGAAAAATCTATTCTCAATATTCTATTCTCTTTTTTCTTTTATGTTATTTTAATCCTGCTATGTGAACTGACAAATCAATTAATTTACTTGAATATCCATATTCGTTATCATACCATGAAATAATTTTGAAAAAAGTTGAATTTAATCCAATTCCTGCTTTGGCATCAATAATAGAAGTTCTAGAATCTGATATAAAATCTTGAGAAACTACATCATCTTCGGTATAGCCAAGAATTCCTTTTAATTCGTTTTCTGAAGCTTTTTTTAGTATAGCCATTATTTCATCATAAGTTGTTTCTTTGGCAACTTTAACAGTTAAATCTACACAAGAAACGTCTGCTGTTGGAACTCGCATTGACATTCCTGTTAGTTTTCCGTTTAATTCTGGAATTACTTTTCCAACTGCTTTTGCTGCTCCAGTTGATGATGGAATCATGTTTAATAATGCTGAACGACCACCACGAAAATCTTTTCTTGATGGACCATCAACTGTAAGTTGTGTAGCTGTTGTAGCATGAATTGTAGTCATTAATCCTTCTACAATACCAAAATTATCATTAATAACTTTAGCTAAAGGTGCTAAACAATTTGTAGTACAAGAAGCGTTCGATACAATTGTATCAGCAGCAGTTGCTTTGGTATGATTTACACCCATAACAAACATTGGAGCATCTGCAGAAGGTGCAGAAATAACTACTTTTTTTGCTCCACCATCTATATGATATTGAGCCGTTTCTAATGTTGTAAAAATACCTGTACATTCTGCAACTACATCAACATCAACATCTTTATCATCCCATTTAATTAATTTTGGATCTCTTTCTGCTGTTACTCTAATAAATTTATCGTTTACATATAATTTACCGTCTTTTACTTCTACTTTTCCTGCAAAACGACCATGAACTGAATCATATTTTAATAAGTAAGCCAAATGATCTACATCTAATAAATCGTTAATTGCAACTACTTCTATGTTATCTCTGTTGAATGATTCTCTAAATACTATTCTTCCTATTCTACCGAAACCGTTTATTCCTAATTTTACTTTTGACATTCTTTTAATTGTTAAAGTGGTAATTTGATTATTTGGCTATTTGTTCGAATTACCGAATAAACAAATAACCGAATTTACTTTTATGTTGACATTATATCTGATACTCTTAGTAATTCTCTATCTATTTCTGAATTTCCTTTAATTGCTTGTTCTAATGGAGTTAATTCAACTTTATCATTTAATATTCCAACCATATAATTTGATTTTCCATCGAGCAAAGATTCTACTGCTTTTACTCCTAACCTACTTGCTAAAACTCTATCATAACATGATGGTGATCCGCCACGTTGCATGTGACCTAAAACTGAAACTCGAATATCATATTCTGGAAAATTTTCTTCGATATAATCTTTAAGTTCAAAAACGTTTTTTCCAATTTTATCTCCTTCAGCAATTACAACTATACTTGATGATTTTCCTGAAGCTTTACTCTTTTTTAAAGATTCTAACAGTCGTTCTAAACCTAAATCTTCTTCTGGAATAAGGATTTCTTCTGCACCAGCACCAATTCCTGCATTTAGTGCAATGTGTCCTGCATCTCTTCCCATAACTTCTACAAGAAAAAGTCTATTGTGAGAACTTGCAGTATCACGAATTTTATCGATACAATCAACAACTGTATTTAGCGCTGTATCAAAACCTAATGTGTGACTTGTTCCAAAAATATCATTATCAATTGTTCCTGGAATTCCCATTACTGGAAAATCAAATTCATTATTAAAAATTTCAGCACCTGTAAAAGTTCCATCACCACCAATAACTACTAATGCATCTATTTGAAATTTTGATAAATTATTGTGTGCTTTTTCGCGACCTTCTTTAGTCATAAATTCTTTAGAACGAGCCGATTTTAGAATTGTACCACCTTTATTAATAATATTATTGACTGATCTTGGTCCCATTTCTTTAAAATCTCCTTCAATCATTCCTTGATAACCTCTATAAATACCAACACATTCTACGTTGTGAAAAGCGCAAGTACGAACTACAGAACGAATAGCTGCATTCATTCCTGGAGAATCTCCTCCAGAGGTAAGCACACCTATTTTTTTTATCGTTTTTGACATTATTTTATGTTTTAAAATGTAAATTTAGCAAAGAATATGCATATAAAGTACTTGATTTTTACCATATTGATAAAATTGGCAAAATTCAATCGTTTTCGTTGATAAGTTTTAAGTTTTTTTGAAAACTATTAAAAGAATTAGTAAAAATAATTATTTAATCGTCTTTTGGTAGTGCTTCTTGATTGGGTTTGGAAATTTCGTCTGATGATTTTTTATCATCTTTATCTTTTTCATTAATTTGAATATAATCTGGTAATAAATTAGAATCGTCGATATTATTATTAGATTTATTAACTTTTTCTATTTTATGTTTTGTAAAAATTTTATTTACTAATTCTTTAAATGTATCAAAATCAACTTCATAATTCATACCAATTCCTTGAGTATATCCAACACCTTGACCAATATAATTAATTTCATTTTCACGATTAAAAACTCTTAGATTTAATGTTCCGTCATCGTTTACTCTATATTCTAATTCAAAGTTTCCAACAACAGCTGTTTCAGATACGCCACCAGTTGGTACACCAATTTTACCATTTATTGTGATTCGTTCATTAATTTTAGTCGAAAGTGTTACTCCAAATCGTCCATCAGATTCTAATCCAGGTGTTTTGTCTCCTTGAACATAATCAAAACCAAGTTGCAACTTTCCGTCAGTATCATTAAATAAATCACTAAATAAAACTCCAGCTTTTTCAAATGCAAAATTTGTATACTGGGATTGGCTTAATCCATCTTGACTCAAGAATCCTCCAGTTGATAATAAATATAATGCTTGGGTTTGTCTTGTGTCTTTATCGTCTAGTTTAGTTTGTATTTCAGATTTTAATATTGAACTTACTCTTGGGAAATTAATATTAAAATCGGGTTCTGGGTTTTTAATTGTACCTTTTACATCAATACTTACTTCTACATCTATCTTTTTATTAAAGGATGAATTATTTATAAGTACAGCTGGATTTGCAGTTGTTTTATAGATTGCTTCTAAATCTAGAACTGCTTTAAATGGATCACCTTCCCAAACTATATTACTGTTTTGTTTTACATCAAATTTTTTGTCGATTATTCCACCATATTTAAAATTATATGTTCCTTTATCTACAACAAAATCACCATACATTTCAAACTTTCCTAGAGTATTAATTCTAAAAAGCAATCCTCCTTTTCCGCTTGCTTTCATGCCATGTCCAGAATCTCTATCAAGAATTACTTCAATATTGGCAACAGGTGTAATTTCGAAATCGAAATTCATTTCTAGTCCTTCATATCTTTTTTGTTGAACAATTATATTTTTGTCTTTATTATATTTTTCTTTTTCTGTAATGAAATGAATATAACTGTTTTCGCCAACAGATTCAGCATCGTTTATAGGAATTTTAATATCTGTTCCTTTTTCAGATTCGGCTTTTACATCTATAACCAAAGCATTTGTTGGACCAGAAATTTTTGCGCTTCCGTTTATAAAAGCTGTTCCAAAGTATGCTGCATCTTCATTATCTTTAGTGTTTAATGCTAAAAGACGGTCAGAATCTATTCTTATATCTAATTTCCAATCGGCAAATTGTTTGTGTTGAATATATCCTTGTAAATTTCCTTCGGTTTTATATTTGGTATCGGTAATTGTGGTGGGTTGAATTATGAATTTATCTTTTGTAACATCAACAATTGAGTTGGGTTTTAGTAAATAATCTACATTAAGATAAGGAATTGTAAGTCCCGATTCGTCTACAAATAATCTTCCATTATAATCTACATTGTTTATATTTCCATCAATTCTAGCATTTCCAGAAACAAATCCTCTAATATTTGATAGTGCTTTTCCGCCAAGATTACTTAAAACTCCTAAATTAAATTTCTTAAAGTTTAAATCTAAATCTATTGCAGTTACTTCATTTGAAATTGCAAGATTTCCTTTGGCTTTGAAGGAATCAAAATTTTCATTTTCAATAACTGAGTCTATATTAAATTTAGAAAAACTATCGTTACCTTCAATGTTTAAATTCATTGTTCCAAGCTCATTATCATTTACAAAGAGATTAGAAATAGCTAATGATGCTGTTGGTTGATAAACTAAATTATTTTGCTTTAAAAAAACATCACCATTCAAATTTCCATCAAACTTAAATTGAGGAACATCTGGAGTTATCTTGTTTAAATTGACATCTTTAAAAGAAAGTTGCAAATCTTTGCTTGATTTTCCGTTTATAAATCCGTTGAGTTTTACTGATTGGTTTTCATGAGAAACTACAATGTCTTCAAAAGCAAAATTCTTTAAACTTTTATCAAAAACCACTTTGTTTTTATCGTTTTCTTCTTCGTTTAAATACCAAAGAAAATCCTTGAACATCATTTCTGACTTTCCAAATCCAATTACGTTTTTCTTTTCGCTATTTATAGTATGATATAAATTTAGGTTATAATAATCATTACCCAAATTTCCTCCTTTAAATTCTGTTCTAAAATTTAATGTATCATTTGATGTAACATTAATTAATGAAAAATCTCTTACTTTATAGTGTTTGGTTTTTATGCTATCCATTTGAATATAAGTATTATACAAAGGATTTTTGTTATCGATTTCTAATTTTACATTATCTAATTCAACATTAAAAGCATTTATTTTTATAGATTCAAAATTAAATTTAAAATCATTATCATTAGAATTTATACTACCAAACAATATTGATTCTGGTGCCATAGAAATTTCTGGACTTATAATTTCTACAATTTTATTAAAATCTTTAAAATTAAATTTTAAAAATTGATTCTTCTTGACACTATTTGGATTGTAATTGGTGTATAAACTTCCTAATGAATTTTGTATCATATTAGGAACTTGATTTAAATCAAATTTACCTTCAACTTCACCATCAATTCCTTCGGAAGATTTAATGGTTATTTTTCTTGTGTTTTCATTATCAAATGAGGAGTTAATTGCCAATTTATCAAAGAAATAAATATCTTTAGGATTTTGATATGAAGCGTTTGTGAGTGTTACTTCGCCAGTTAAATTGTTAACCGAATTTCCTCTTACTTTCATTACAACATCTCCTCTAAAAATAGATATAGAATCTTTAACAAAATTTAATTTTTTAAGATTTATATAGTCAACTGTTGCATGAAAATCATAAATATTTTCTTTTTTATTTAGGTTAACAATTCCGTCAAAATCTACAAATAAATTGGGATCATTTATACTTACTTTTCCATTAAAAAAAGGTTTTTTAAAACTTCCATCGGCAATAATATTTTGATAAGTATATCCGTTGTATTTTACACTTTTTACGTCGCCATTAAATTTTACATCCAAGTATTTTTCTGTAAATCCTTTTCCATCAACATCAATATCTAGTGAAACTTTACCTACATCTTTTCTGTTTAAAAATGTACCAATGTCAAAGTTATCTAATAAAATTGTTCCTGCATAGGTTGCATTATCAATATTATTAATATTTGTCATTACTAAATTTGAAACTACATTTCCTAATTTGGTATTAAGTGTGAAATCTGCATCTATAGTTTTTGTAGTAATCTCAGCATCGCCTTCAAGATTAAATTTACCTAATTTTTTGAGTGAAGTTGGCAATTTCTTTCCTAAAATATTTGGCAACAAAGCAGTTAAATCATCATAACTTGAAGAAACCTTATCAAAGGAACCTTTCATGTAGAATTCACCTTTATTTTTTTTAGCAAATAAATTTCTAAAAGACACATCACCAATTATTTGAGAATTTTTAGAGTCAATTAGATTTAATTTTTTAATAGTAAAATTATTTAAAGTACCATCAATTTTAGCATTTAAATTAAATTGTTGGTCTTTGGCAATTTCTTTATAAAAATATCGAATTTCGTTTGAAGCAATTGTAGCAGCATCAGTTTTAATATCAAAAATTACTTTGTTATTAAAATCTACAAAATCTTTTCTATCATATTTAAGAATAACTTTTCCTACAAATTTTGATTCTTTAGTTTTAAAATCAAGATTTTCAAGCTTTATATTAGTTTTAGTATAAGTAAATTTTGATTTTAAATTCTCAACCGTTAAACCTCTATGGTCAACAAAAGACATTTTTTCAATATTTGTTTTTACTTCCGGACCATATATTTCAAAATTTGTAATAACTGCATTAAGCTTAGAGAAATCAACGTTTTTAGGATCAGTTAGATTATCATCAAGTAATATAAATTTACTATTAGATAGCGTAATTTTTTCAGACTTCATTAAAAACTTTCGAGTACTTTTTTTTCCGTCTTCAAATGCTGCAATAAATTTATCTAAGCTTGTATCTTTTTGACCTTTATATGTTTTAATTTTTAAAGTTAAATCATCAGCATCAATTTTGCCAAACAGCAAATCACCATCCATAACTTTAGAAACATCTAATATACTTGTGTTTATTCTTTTAGCATATATTAAAGTGTCTTTTGCAAAATCTTTTATCATCACTTTTTTGAGCTGAACACCACCAAATATTGTAACTTCTACTTGTTCTACATTAATATCTGTGCCAAAATCTTTATTAAATTTATCAGTAATATAGTGTGCGATTTTAGTTTGAACCGAAGGCAAAGAAAGAGCAATACCAAGTCCTAACAAAATAATTATCAGTACAATAAGTGTACGAAAAACTATTTTTATAAAAGTCTTAAATTTAGTATTTGTGCTTTTTTCTTTCAAAATTGATTTAGCTATGAATAAGAAACCTTGAAAATAGTTACTTTTGTAAGCGATGTAAAATTAATCGTTTTATAGCGGTTTGTCAAATATAATTCAAAAATTATGCCTAATGTCTTACAATGACGTTTTTATTCTTGCCATAGAAAGTTCTTGCGATGATACTGCTGCTGCAGTTTTACAAAACGACAAAGTACTGTCAAATGTTGTTGCTGGTCAAAAAATTCATGAAGAATATGGTGGTGTTGTTCCAGAACTTGCATCGAGAGCACACCAACAAAATATTGTTCCTGTAATTGATATGGCGTTAAAAAAAGCCAATATTGATAAAACTCAACTTACTGCAATTGCATTTACTCAAGGTCCAGGATTAATGGGTTCATTACTTGTTGGAACTTCTTTTTCTAAATCTTTGGCAATGTCATTAGGAATTCCCTTAATAGCTGTAAACCACATGCATGCTCATATCTTGGCTCATTTTATAGACGAAGAAGGTTATGAAAAACCAGATTTTCCTTTTCTTGCATTAACAATTTCTGGTGGACATACTCAAATTGTAAAAGTTTCAAGTTTTTTTGACATGGAAATTATTGGACAAACTACAGATGATGCTGTTGGAGAAGCATTTGATAAATCGGCAAAAATCATGGGTTTACCTTATCCTGGTGGACCATTTATAGATAAATTTGCTAAAGATGGAAACCCTAAAAAGTTTTTATTTACTAAGCCAAAAGTGCCAAACCTAGATTTTAGTTTTTCTGGTTTAAAAACACAAATTTTATATTTTATTCAGAAAAATGTAGCAATAAATTCTAATTTTATTGAAGATAACAAAGCCGATATTTGTAGTTCTATTCAATATACAATTATTGAAATCTTGATCGATAAATTAAAATTGGCAGTTAATCAAACTGGAATTAATAGTATTGTAATTGGTGGTGGAGTTTCTGCAAATTCTGGCATTAGAAAAACATTAAAAGAAGCACAAGAAAAATATGGATGGAAAACATTTATACCAAAATTTGAATACACTACAGACAATGCTGCAATGATAGGAATTGTTGGTTATCAAAAATATTTACACCATAAATTTGATGATTATTCAGTAACTTCAAATGCACGAATTGAATTTTAAATTATGCAATTATTCTATACTAAAGATATAAACGACACTCAGTCTTCATTTGTTTTTGACAAGGAAGAGAGTAAACATATAATTAAAGTTTTACGTAAAAAAGAAAGCGATATTCTATTTGTAACCAATGGTTTAGGTTTTTTATTTAAAACTGAAATTACTTTGGCATCAGACACAAAATGTACCATTAAAATTTTATCGAATAAAAAACAAGCAGAACCAAATTATAATTTACATCTTGCTGTTGCTCCAACAAAAATGAATGAACGTTATGAATGGTTTTTAGAAAAAGTTACTGAAATTGGAATTCAAGAAATAACACCAATTATTTGTGAGCATTCAGAAAGAAAAATTATAAAAACAGATAGGTTTTTAAAGATTATAGAATCTGCAATGAAACAATCTTTACATTGTTATTTGCCAAAATTTAACGAACCTATTTCATATAAAGATTTTATTAAAAAAGAAATTAAAGGTCAAAAATTAATTGCCCATTGTGAAGAAACTAACAAAAAATCTTTGAAAAGTGAATTGAAAATTAATGATAATGTCACACTATTAATTGGTCCAGAAGGAGATTTTTCTTTAAAAGAAATTCAATTGGCTTTGGACAATAAATATATTGCAGTATCTTTGGGAAACACTAGATTAAGAACAGAAACAGCAGCAATTGTTGCATGTCATAGTGTAGTTTATGCTAACGAATAATTTTATGAGAAAATTTCTTTTACTATTGGTTTTATTTTCAATTTGTGGGTTTTCACAAGAAATTGCACTTCTAAAATATAATGGTGGTGGCGATTGGTATGCCAATCCTACTTCGCTACCTAATTTAATAAAATATGCAAATCAGACTATTAATACAAAAATAAAATCTAAGCCAGCAACTGTTGAACCAAGTAGTCCAGATTTATTTTCATATCCTTTTGTTCACATGACTGGTCACGGAAATGTAGTTTTTAGTGATGCAGATGTTTCAAACCTTAGAAACTACATGCTTTCTGGAGGATTTCTTCATATTGATGATAATTATGGTATGAACGAATTTATTGGAAAAGAAATTAAGAAAATATTTCCGAATAATGCTTTAATTGAGATTCCAGCAAATCATAAAATATTTCAATCTCCCAATGTTTTTTCTGGTGGATTACCAAAAATTCATGAACATGATGGAAAACGTCCACAAGCATTTGGAATTTTTGAAAATAATAGGTTGTTATTACTTTATACTTATGAATGTGATTTAGGTGATGGTTGGGAAGACGCAGAAGTAAATAATGATCCCAAAGAAGTTCGTGAAAAAGCTTTAAAAATGGGAGCGAATATTTTAAATTACATTTTTAGCAATTAATCAACATGTAGTTTATCGATTTGTTAATAACTTATAAGACATTCCTACAGATGCGCATTTATTTTATTATATAATTGCAGTATTATTAATCCGCAACCCTATTTTATGAAAAAAATTCTTTTAACAGCATCACTAATGGTAATGCTTTTTTCTTGTCAAAGTGAAGACTCAGAAAACACAGTAGCAAGCAAGTCTAATGCTCCTGCACACAGAGGTTGTGCATCACACGAAGTTCTTGAAAGACAACTTAAGGAAAATCCTGAATTGGCAATTAAGATGAATAAAATTGATGAATTTACAAATAATGCAATTTCTCAAGGTAGATTGGTTAATGGAAAAATAGAAATTCCTGTTGTAGTAAATGTTTTATACAAAACTGCAGCCGAAAATATTTCTCTTGCACAAATTCAATCTCAAATTGATGTTTTAAATCAAGATTTTAATGCAACAAACTCCGATTATAATCAAGTTCCAGCATTGTTTTCTGGAGTAAAAGCCAATGTTGGAATCACTTTTGTTTTAGATCAAGTAATTAGAAAATCTTCAACTAAAACTTCTTGGGGAACAGCAGATGCAATGAAAAAAACAAAACGTGGTGGATTAGATCCAACCTCACCAACTACAAAATTAAATCTTTGGGTTTGTACTATTGGTGGTGGAATTTTAGGTTATGCTCAATTTCCTGGTGGCGCTTCTGCAACTGATGGTGTTGTTTGTGATTCTAAATATTTTGGACTTTCTGGAGCAGCAAATTATCCTTATAATTTAGGTAGAACTGCAACTCATGAAGTTGGTCACTGGATGAATTTACGTCATATTTGGGGTGATGCAACTTGTGGTAGCGATTTAGTTTCAGATACACCAACACACAATACTGCAAATTATGGTGTTCCAGCTTATCCACATTATAGCACTTGTACTGGAACTCCAGTAGAAATGACTATGAATTATATGGATTATACAGATGATAGAGGAATGTATATGTTCTCTACAGGTCAAAAATCTAGAATGGAAGTTCTTTTTGTTTCTGGAGGTTCAAGATTTTCTTTTGGTCAACCATAAAAAATTTTAATTTATAATCTCAAAACTCGTTTACAATTGTAAACGAGTTTTTTTTTACATTTACATCAAATAAATTAATATGATTACATCTAAAATTATTGCAAACGGAATTTTAAGATCATTAGTAATAGTAACTACTACTCTTCTTCTACTCTATTTTATATATCAAATTCAAACTGTAATTATATATATTATTATAGCAATAATCTTTTCACTAATAGCAAATCCTGTAATTGAATTTTTAAGGAGACGTTTAAAATTCAATAATACTTTAGCAGTAATTTCAACACTAATTTTATTTGTTTTATTATTAATAGGATTAGTTTCTTTGTTTGTTCCCTTAATAACTTCACAAGGAAATAATTTATCACTTTTAGACACGAATGCAGTTCAATCAAGACTAATAAATTTATATGGTCAACTAAATATTTATTTAGATAAACACAATATAGATATCGAAAAGGTTTTAAAACAAGCCGATTTAACTTCTAAACTAAAATTTAATTATTTAACCAATTTCTTTAATTCTGTTATTGGCACCATCAGTAGTTTTGGCATTGGCTTAGTTTCAGTTTTCTTTATTAGTTTTTTTATTCTAAAAGATAAAGTGCAATTTATTGTTGGCGTTAAAAAAATATTTCCGGACAACCATGAAGATAAAATTATTAATTCTTTAGGGAAAATTCGTAATTTATTAACTCGATATTTTATTGGTTTAATAATTCAACTTACAATAATTTGCATATTATATCTTATAGTATTACTCATTTTTGGGGTAGAAAACGCTTTTGTAATAGCATTTTTATGTGCAATTTTAAACATCATTCCTTATGTTGGCCATTTAATTGGCTCAGTATTAGCCGGTATTTTAACCATGCTAAGCAATATTAACAATGATTTTCAAAGTGTAACTTTGCCAACTACAATTTATGTTATGATTGGTTTTTTTGCAGTTCAATTAATAGATAATAATTTAGCTTCTCCAATAATATTTTCAAAAAGCGTTAACTCTCATCCTTTAGAAATATTTTTAGTAATTCTTATAGTTGGAATACTTTTTGGAATCGTAGGAATGATAATTGCAGTGCCACTTTACACCATTTTAAAAGTTGTTGGGAAAGAATTTTTTCCCGATTTTAAAATTGTAAAAGCATTAACTAGAGATATTTAAATTTTTGAATATCATACTTGATATTTATAAAAATTAGCCAAAATGAAACTTAATTTGCTTTTAAAACCCGAAATTCAAGAATATATAATTAAAAATACAGGTCTTGCAATTAGTCATATTGCATTTCAAAAAAATCCTTTTCCAGAAATAGATTTTAAAATTTTATTAAACCAAATCGAAGCTCGAACCAAGTGTAAAGAAAAACTTTCAACTTGGTACAATAAAAAAAACATTATATATCCAATTAAGATTTCTGTTGAACAGACTTCATCAGAGATAACTGCCCAATATAAATCAGAATTAATTTCAGGTGATAGTGTTATTGATTTATCTGGTGGATTTGGAGTTGATGCTTACTATTTTTCGAAAAAAGTAAAACAAGTTGTTCATTGCGAAATCAATCAGGAATTATCAGAAATTGTTTATCATAATTTTAAACAATTAAATATTTTAAATTGCACTTGTATTCATGGAGATAGCACTGAAATTTTAACAAATTTATATCAAACATTCAACACTATTTATATTGACCCATCAAGGAGAAGTGATATAAAAGGAAAAGTTTTTATGCTAAAAGAATGTTTGCCAAATGTGGTTGAATTACAAGATTTTTATTATAAATTTTCAGAAAATATTTTAATAAAAACTGCGCCAATACTTGATATTACCGCAGGATTACTAGAATTAAAAAATGTTAAAACAATTCACATCGTTGCTGTAGATAACGAAGTAAAAGAATTGCTTTGGGAAATCAATAAAGATTATATTAATGAGATAACAATCAAAACTATTAATTTCAATAAACAAACCAAAGAAGTTTTTGATTTTAAATTAAGTTCAAATTCAAATTCAAACTATAGTTTGTCTAAAAAATTCCTTTACGAACCAAATAGTGCAATCATGAAATCAGGAGGTTTTTATGAAATTGGACAACGTTTTTCATTAGATAAATTACATCAACATTCACATCTATATACATCTGATGAAATAATTACTTTTCCTGGAAGAATATTTGAAATAGAAAAAGTTATAGATTATACTAAAATCGAAATGAAAACAAATCTTGAAAATAAAAAAGCCAATATTACAACTAGAAATTTTCCAGAAACTGTAGAAAACATTAGAAAAAAATGGAAAATTAATGATGGTGGAAATAAATATTGTTTTTTTACAACCGATATAAATAACAATAAAATTGTGTTAATTTGCACCAAAATAAATTCCTAATGAAAATATTAATTTTATCAATAACTATCTTATTTAGTTTAAACATCTTTGCCCAAAAAAACTGTGAATATGATATAAACGTTACAGATAGTATTGGAACATACAAATCAACTAAAGAAGAACTTGTTTATGAACGTTATTTTGGAAACAACAAAATTTCAGTATTCTTTTCTCTAATAAATGCCGAAGGATTACCATCTTTAAACTTGCAAATGATACAAAAAAATACTGAATTTATTTCGGCGAAATGTATCGATAAAAACTCTAAAATTTATTTGCAACTTGCCAATGGTAAGATAGTTACATTATTAGGGATGGATCAAGAAAGTTGCGGAAATTATATTAGAAATGAAAACGAAAACGTCAGAATACTTTCTGGATACTTTTTATTTATGAAAGATAGTTTTCAAGAATTAAAAAACTCACCAATTTCAATAATGAGAATAAAGTTTTCTGGTGAAACAGAAGATTATATTATTAAATCAGAATTAATTTCAGAATTAAATCAAAAAACCTATTATCCAGAAAATTATTTTATTAACAACCTAAAATGCATTGAATAGTTAGTCGCATTTCCATTTAAAATTAGCCAATTTATCTTGATTACTGTCCTGTAGATTATAATGCCACCATTCTGAATCAAAAGATTTAAAATTGTTTTTTATCATAATTTCTTTAAGTATTATTCTGTTTTTTAAAACATCCTCAGAAAGATTTTTATAATTATGACTTGCTTCAATACCAAAAAAATCAAAAGTTGTTCCCATATCTAATTCTTTTCCATCTTTATCAACCAAAGTTATATCTACTGCTCCACCACGATTATGTATTGAACCTTTAGCAGGATCAGCAACATATTCTGGATTAGAAACAATATTCCACATTTTTTTTTGAATATCCAATGGTCTGTAACAATCAAACAATTTAATTCTATATCCTCTTTCTAAAAAATCGTTGTTAGCATTGATTAACATTCGCACAGTTTTTAATCTTAAATAACACTCTTCACAGTCATACACTTTTGTTTTTAAAAAATTATCATTTGTTGCATATTTCATATCTAATAAAAAATCGTTACTATAATTTTTTAGATTTACAAAAGAAGTATCGCTAATTGCTTGAGATGTCACTATTAATATTTTATCAGAAACATTATTTACTGTATCATTTTTTTTTACAAAAATTTTAGAATCATTTTCAACAACAATAGGTTTAGTATTAGAAACAACAACTGTCTTTGATTTACAGCAAATAAATAATAAAATAAACAATAAAAAGAAGCTATTTTTAAACATTGTCATATCTAGAAATTTATTTGACAATTTAAGGTTTTTTTTTAAACAAAAAAACCATCGAAAATCGATGGTTTTTTTGTGATCTCAGAAGGATTCGAACCTTCGACCTACGCATTAGAAGTGCGTTGCTCTATCCAGCTGAGCTATGGAACCAAAATAGTTTTTAAATAACTATTAAAAGTCGGGGTGGCAGGATTCGAACCTGCGGCCTCCTGCTCCCAAAGCAGGCGCGATAACCGGGCTACGCTACACCCCGAAAAAAATAAAAGCGGAGAGTAAGGGATTCGAACCCTTGGTACAGTTCCCCATACGCATGTTTAGCAAACATGTCCTTTCGGCCTCTCAGGCAACTCTCCAAGTTCAATGAACGTAATCGTTTAAGCGGTTGCAAATGTAACTTTTCATTCTATATTTTACAACAAAACTTTCAATTTTTTTACACTTTTTTTAATTGTTTTTTAAAACCCCTCATTGTCAGATATATAGTTAAAAATAGATTTTATAATAAATATTAAGTTTCAATCAATAGAATAAAAAAATAATTCTAATATTGTTATTTATTAAATCGCTTATTTATGAAATCATTTTTATTTATATTTTTCTTTTTATGTTTTGGGATTTGTTACTCACAATCATATCAAACAAATTCTGGAAATATAAATGATTCTACTTTTGTAAATTTAAAGGATTATAGTAAAGAATTTGTTTATGAAATGAAATATGCAACTGTTAATAATTTTTT
>NZ_JAYVFH010000051.1:0-3403 GCF_043773265.1 Flavobacterium sp.
CCACACATACATGGATTGAAATTTCTTGCTGTTCCTTTAAAAATTAAATTTCCTGCTTCGTCACCTTTCCAAGCTTTTACTATAGCAAAATCTGCTTTAAAAGCGTGTTCCATAATGTGCATTTTTCCGTTAAATTCTCTAACTTCTTTTCCATTTGCTACTTCTGTTCCAAAGCCAGCTGGTGTAAAAAATGCTGGAATTCCTGCTTGTGCAGACCGACAACGTTCGGCTAAAGTTCCTTGTGGAATTAAATCTACTTCTAGTTCTCCAGAAAGCATTTGACGTTCAAACTCGGCATTTTCTCCTACATAACTTGATATCATTTTTTTGATTTGTTTTTGTTGTAATAACAATCCCAAACCAAAATCGTCTACGCCTGCATTGTTAGAAATACAAGTTAGATTTTTAGTTTTTTTCTTAACTAATTCGGCTATAGAATTTTCTGGAATGCCACACAGCCCAAAACCGCCAAGCATTATGGTCATTGTATCTTCTATTCCTTGAAGTGCTTCTTTTACCGAGTTTACTTTTTTATTTATCATAGTTTTAAACTAGTGTTTTAAAATTGATTTATGAAGTTTCTACGAACTAGCCCAGATTGAAATGGAAAGCTTTGCTTGAGGAAAATTATATTTTTTCTTGACCAAAAATTGCGACCAAAGGAAGCGCATTTTTGGGCTTAGAAAAAAATAATTTTACCAGCAAACTTGCAATAGAATGCTGGATTAGCTTCTAGAATTTATAATTCAAACTCGTCTGTGTTTTGTTCTTGTTCTACTGCTGTAGAATCGCGTCTTCTAGAGGTTCCGTTGCTGTATTTAGATGGTCCACCACAATCGACTTTTATTGACATTTCTTCGGGTTCTATAAAATCGTCTTTAGAGATTTGAAGGTCTTTGTCTGCATAACATTTTTTCATAAAAAATCCCCAAATTGGTAATGCTGCTGTTGCTCCTTGACCGTAAGTTATGCTTCTAAATCGTGCTGAACGATCTTCGCAACCAACCCAAACGCCAGTTACTAAATTGGGAACCATTCCAATAAACCATCCATCGGATTGATTTTGGGTTGTTCCTGTTTTTCCTGCAATTGCATTTTTAAACATATATGGATAACCTGTCCAGCGATTACTGCCACTTCCGCCACCATCTGTTCTAAGACGTTCTCCAGAACCACCTTCGGTAACGCCTTCTAATAATTTTATTACTGCAAAGGCAATATCTTTATTTAAAACATCGTGAGTGTCTGGGATTGGTTCGTAAATTATGGCTCCATTTTTGTCTTCAATTCTTGAAATAAATTGTGGTTTTATGTAAACTCCTTCATTGGCAAATGTGCTGTAAGCGCCAACCATATCTTGCACTGTAATATCTACTGCGCCAAGTGCAATTGCTGGTTGCACTGGAATTTCTGATGTTACTCCTAGTTTATGTGCTAAATCTACAACGGCTTGTGGACCAGTTTTATCTATTAATTTGGCAGAAATTACGTTTACAGAATTGGCTAATGCTTTTTTTAAAGTCATCATTCCTCGATAACGATTGTCTGAGTTTCTTGGTTCCCAATTTGTAGAAACATTGTGTCTTCCTCTTCGTATCATAAATGGACCATCTAGCATTACATCGCATGGAGACATTCCTAATTGTTCTATTGCTGTTGCATAAACAAATGGTTTAAAGGTAGAACCAACTTGACGTGCGCCTTGACCAACGTGATCGTATTGAAAAAACTTATAATTTATTCCTCCAACCCAAGCTTTTATTTGTCCAGATTGTGGTTCCATTGACATTAATCCTGCTTGAAGAAAATGTTTGTAATAACGAATAGAATCTAACGGTGTCATTGTCATTTCTTTTTGTCCGTCCCAAGAAAAAACGGTCATTCTAGTTTTTACAGAAAATGTTTTTATAATTTCTTCGTCAGACATGTCTTGGGCTTTTAAAATTCTCCAACGTTCTGAATTTCGCATTGCCTTATCGAAAATCTTTTTAGTTTCGGCAGAAGTAATACTTATAAACGGTGCATTTTTATTGCTTTTTTGTTGTTTAAAAAATTCTTCTTGTAAGTTTTTAATATGCGCTTTTACTGCATCTTCTGCATGTTCTTGAATTTTAGAATCTAATGTTGTGTAAATTTTTAATCCATCGCCATAAACATCATACTCTTCTCCGTTGGGTTTTTTATGTTCTTTTACCCAATTTTTCATATAATCGCGCAGGTATTCTCTAAAATAGGTTGCCGTTCCATCTAAGTGACTTTCTGGATGAAAATCTAATTTTATTGGTTTTTTTACTAAGAGTTCTTTGGCAGATTCTTCAAGATGATTGTTTCTTACTAGTTGACCTAAAACAATATTTCTTCGCGTTAAAGTTCTATCTGGAAAACGATTTGGGTTGAAACGAGAAGGATTGGTTAACATACCAACAATCATGGCGCTTTCTTCTATTTTTAAATCGCGTGGTTCTTTGTTAAAATATACTTTGGCAGCAGAGCGAATTCCGACAGCACCATTTACAAAATCTACTTGATTTAAGTACAATGCAATGATTTCTTCTTTAGTATATTGTCTTTCTAATCGAATAGCAATTATCCATTCTTTAGCTTTTTGAACCATTCTAAAAGGTAAAAATTTAGAACCTTCACCGTGAAATAATAATTTGGCTAATTGTTGAGTAATTGTACTTGCTCCACCATCTTTTCCTAGTTTTACTGCTGCGCCAAATGTTCTTTTAGCATCAATTCCAGAATGTTCATAAAAACGTTCATCCTCTGTAGAGACTAATGCATCTATAAGTGATTTTGGTAAATCTCTATAATTTATTGCTGTACGGTTTTCGTTGTAAAATTTGCCTAAAGTAACTCCATCTGAAGATATAATTTCTGTAGCAAGATTGGATTCTGGATTTTCTAAATCGTCAAATGATGGCATTGCGCCAAATAATCCCCAAGATGCAAATAGAAAAAATAGAAATACTGATGCAAAGCCGTAAAAGAATAGTCTCCAGAATTTTCTTTTGTAGTAACTTATATCTTTTACTTTGGCTGTAGTTTTTTGAGCGGTTTTATTTATTGCCATATTTTTTTATTCTGTTGATTCTATTCTAAATCCAACTTCTGTAATTCCTTTTAATTCTTTGTCTCCAACAATTTTGCCAGTTTGTCTTACTGCTTGTTGTATTTTTATTTTGTAATCTCCTTTAAGATTGAAAGATTGATTTTGTTTATAAAAAAGTTTACTTTCTTTTACATCAGAAAATCCATCGCCAAGTAAAGTTCCGTCAAGATTTGCCATTTGATATTCTAAAGTATCCACTTTTACTTTTTTATTTGGCTGTTCTAGAGAAACAATTAAAAATAAATTACTGTATGGAAAATCGTTATTATCTCTAATGTTTACAAAAAG
>NZ_JAYVFH010000052.1:0-5767 GCF_043773265.1 Flavobacterium sp.
AAATAATACAAGGAACACAGATTTAAGAAATTGGAATAATTTGCACAGATTTTTTTATTTGCTTCTGAAAGCTCAATAATTTAAATAATACAAGGAACACAGATTTAAGAAATTGGAATAATTTACACAGATTTCTTTGCTTGGTTCTGAAAGCTCAATAATTTAAATAATAAAAGGAACACAGATTTAAGAAATTGGAATAATTTGCACAGATTTTTTTACTTGCTTCTGAAAGCTCTACAATTTAAAATAATACAAGGAACACAGATTTAAGAAATTGGAATAATTTGCACAGATTTTTTTATTTGCTTCTGAAAGCTCTGCAATTTAAAATAATACAAGGAACACAGATTTAAGAAATTGGAATAATTTTCACAGATTTTTTAAATTTCTCAAATTTCTCTAATCTGTGTTGCTAAACTTAATGTCTTTTGGAAATCTGATTTTATGTAAATGGATGGCTGTTTAGCCCTGATTGGAGCAGTTACCTTGTAACGTGGAAAGCAGGAATAAGGTTTGTAGAAATGCCCGAACCATTCGCTCCTGATATTCATCAGCATAAATTCTTAAAAAAAAACATATCTTTAAATAGGACGAGATACTGAAACAAGTTATTGAGATACTGAAACAAGTTCAGTATAAAATTTGTAAGTTTGCGCTGTTTAAAACCTTTTTCTAAAAATGAGTATCACTGACAAAACTTATAAAAAACTAACTATTCAAGTTTCATTGAATGGATTGTCGTTTTGTATATTTGACACTTTAAGTAGCAATCCAATATTGTTGCAAAACATTCATTTTGATAGTTTTCAGCGTAGTTCAAAGATTGAAGATTTATTTGCAGTGGTTTTTAGAGAAAATCCAGAATTGAATCATAAATATGATGAAATTGTGATTATTCACAGTAATAACCTATCGACTTTTGTGCCAACAGCTTTGTTTGATGAAGAGTTTTTGGGAAGTTATTTACAGTATAACACCAAGGTTTTTGAGACTGATTTTTTTGCTTTTGATGTTGTTGAAAAATATGAAATGAACAATGTTTACATTCCTTATGTGAATATGAATAATTTCTTTATTGACCAATATGGCTCGTTTGATTATAAGCATGCCAATAGTATTTTGGTTTCTAAATTGCTAGATTTATCTAAGAATAATGAAGAACGCAAGATGTTTGTTCATGTAAGTGATACTCATTTTGAAATTATAGTAGTTCAAAATCAAAAGTTGCATTTGAGTAATTCATTTGAATATAAAACTGCCGAAGATTTTATTTATTACATTCTTTTTACTGCGGAACAATTGCAATTGAATCCTGAAAATTTTAAATTAGAGTTGCTAGGAACTATTGTTGAAAATGATTCATTATATCAAATTGCATACAAATACATTAGAAATGTTTCTTTATTTGACGTTTCTGACACCAACAATTCGTTTTCGGAAAAAGAAAACCGCGAACACTTTATACTACTTCACTCGTGAGAATAATTTCTGGAAAATTTAAAGGAAGACGAATTACTGCACCCAAAAAATTACCTGTTCGTCCAACAACAGATATGAGCAAGGAAGCATTATTTAATGTCTTGAATAATCATTTTAATTTTTCTGAACTCAAAGTTTTAGATTTATTTGCTGGTACAGGAAACATAAGTTATGAGTTTGGTTCTCGTGGTTGCGACAATATTACTTGTGTTGATGGCGATGTGGGTTGCGTAAATTTCATAAAACAAACGGCTAAGGAATTTGACATGAACATCACAGCAATAAAAAATGATGTTTTTAAATTTCTTGAAAAGCACAAAGGAAATTATGATATAATTTTTGCAGATCCACCTTATGGATTAGACCAAAAAGAATTTGAAAAATTAATTCTACTTATTTTTGAAAACGAACTCCTTAACGAAGAAGGAATGTTAGTAATTGAACATTCAAAACATACCAAATTGAATCATATGATTAATTTTTCTTTTCAAAAGAATTATGGTGGTTCGGTATTTTCTTTTTATGAATTTGAGGTTGATGATGAGGAAGTTGATAGTGAGAAAGAGTAAATTTTGATTTAAAAAGTCTTCGACAAGCTCAGACAGTCATTCAAATCATAAATTGAGTTTTCATTAAAAAAAGCAGACCTATAAGCCGGATTCTGTTCTTTCTGAACTTGTTTCAGAATCTGATACAAATTAGAAATACCTTATCATTTATCTAGACTTGCAATTACTCACAAGTTCAATCTTTCTACCCTTCGACAATGAGCGAGTAACTCTTAACTATCGATATACTTGAAATTTCACCGCATAGAGTTTACCTGGTTTCACTACAGCATTATCTGTACATACTTTCTGTTGCACTTGTCCTCGAAGACTCTGAAATAAATTCAGAGTAAACTGACGGATGTTATCCGCTATGCTACTCTTTGGTGTCCGGACTTTCCTCTTTAAACTGAACTTGTTTCAGAATCTCATAAATTTAAACTAAAAACATAAGATACTGAAACAAGTTCAGCATAAAGCGATAAGGCGGTCTGCTGTGCAAAGATAGGTATTTTAGATCGTATATTTAGGAATTTAGATTTATTACTCTCCTAATAAATCTAACAACTCTGGATTGTTAGGAAAATTTTCAATGAGGTAGGTTTTTAGATTGATGTTCCATTTTTTTTGAATATGAAAAGATTTTTTTAAAAAATTTTGAACATAACCTATAGTACTAAAAGGAATTAGTACTTCAATGGCTTCTTTATTTAATGATAATGATTTTTCTTTGTTAATGATAACTTCTTGGTATAGAGCACTTAAATTAATCAAGGTGTTTGCCAAAGCCTGCACGTAGCTTTCAGGATTAGTTTGAACTAAGGTTCTACATATCGTTAGCGCTTCAGAAAACGATACTTCGGCGCTTACATAATCGTTTTTAACAGAATGCAAAATACCAAAATTATTTAATATCATTGCAACATCAGGCAAATAGGTTTCAGGATTGATTTTAGCTAGACTTTTATAGATAGTTAGTGCTTCATTAAAAGATACTTCGGCATTTACGTTATCGTTTTTATCACATTGTAAAATACCTAAATTAGTTAAGGTCGCTGCTAAATCCTGCATATAGGATTTGGGGTTGGTTTGAGCTAAATTTCTTCTTATTTTTAGTGCTTGAGTATAGGATGCTTCAGCATTAACGTAATCGTTTTTATCATGTTGTAAAAAACCTAAATTATTTAAGGTCATTGCTACGCCTGGCAAATAGATTTCGGGATTGGTTTGTGCTAAAGTTCTATATATTGTTAATGCTTCAGTATAGGTTAGTTCTGCACTTTTATAATCGTTTTTACCCTTTAATAAAATACCTAAATTATTTAAGACCATTGCAACTTCTGGCAAATAGATTTCTAAATTCTTTTGAGCTAATGTTCTTAGTATTGTAAGTGCTTCTTTATAAGATACTTCGGCATTTGCGTAATCGTTTATATCCATTTGCGAAACGCCTAAACTATTTAATATATATACTATGACTGGCAAATAAACTTTGGGATTACTTTGAGCAAAGTTTCTATTTATTTCTAGGACTTCTTTATAAAATAAAATGGCTTTATCGTTTTGGTTATGAAATTTTAAAAAATAAGCATAATCTAATAATGCTTTAACATTTCTGACTGAGCGAAATGATTGTTCGTAATAATCACAGGTTAATTGAAAACGATTAGATAAGTCAAATCGTAAAGCAGTTGTTTGAGCTTTTATAAAATATTCAGTTGCATTATTAGATAATTGTTCTTCAATAAGTTTTAATTCTTTACTTTTTTGTTCTTTTTTAGCTAACAATTTACTTTGATCAATTGCTAAATCTTCGGATTTAAGTACATCATCTGCTTTTTCTATTTCACCTTTATCAAAATAAGATTTTGCTAATTTTAATCGTTCTGTGTTAATTTCAATTTTTGAAAATGCTTCATAGAGTTTATAAAAGCTTGCTTTATAACTTTCTATACTATCTTGCGTTTTTTTGAGTTCAATATTTATTGTTTTTAACTCCTCTTTAAAGCTGTTATCATTAGAATAGTCTTCAATTCTTTTTACTGTTTTCTCTCGCTTTTCAAGTTGGTTTTTATAAGTTAACATTAACTCATTATATAACTTTCCGTCTAGATTTATATTTTGATTGTTTATGTTAATAGTTCCTTTATTATCCAATAAATTTATTTGTTTGCTTTCACCTTCTGATTTGAAGTTTCTAGTTTGTGCTATGATAGAATTTTTAAAGCAAAAAAATGAAATTAACAAAAAAATGTAACTTGAATGTTTCATAAAAATTAATTAACGTTTATAGTTCCTTTGTTATCAGTAACATTTACTTGTTTACTTTTATCCTTAGATTCAAAATTGTTTTTTATATTTTTTCCTTCTAATTTTTTAAGTGAATCAATATTTTTAGGAACATTTTGCTTTTCCTTATTCGCTGGTTTTATAACTTCAACAGGTTCTACTGGTTCAGGTTTAATATAATTAATAATAATACCATATCCAATAAGAGTGAAAATGGCTAAAGCAACAACTACTTTCAAAAATTTCGGAAGCTCATTAAACATTTTTAATACTATACTAGCACAATTTGTTTTTTCGGATAAATTGTTATTAGATTCATGCATAAAATTCAATAATTTAGAAGATTCTCAAAAATATAAAAAATTTATTGAAACTTTAATTTAATTCATTTAAATATTCTTTAATTTAATTTTTTGGAATTTGGAATTTGGAATTTGCATTTTGGAATTTGCATTTTGGAATTTCAAAACCTATATTTGTAATCAATAAAAAATAATGGAACAATTTTTAGTATCAGCTCGTAAGTATCGTCCACAAACATTTAAAGATGTTGTTGGGCAACAAGCTATAACAAATACTTTGTTGAATGCTATTGAAACTAATCATTTGGCTTCGGCATTGTTATTTACTGGTCCAAGAGGTGTTGGAAAAACTACTTGTGCACGAATTTTAGCTAGAAAAATCAATCAACCTGGTTATGATGATCCAAATGAGGATTTTGCATTTAATGTTTTTGAATTGGATGCTGCATCTAATAATTCTGTTGATGATATAAGAAGTTTAATTGATCAAGTTCGTATTCCGCCACAAACTGGTCAGTTCAAAGTTTATATTATTGACGAGGTTCACATGTTATCATCAGCTGCTTTTAATGCTTTTTTGAAAACATTGGAAGAACCACCAAAACACGCCATTTTTATTTTGGCTACCACCGAAAAGCACAAAATCATTCCTACCATATTATCACGTTGCCAAATATTCGATTTTAAACGGATTACGGTAAAAGATGCGAAAGAACATTTGGCAGAAGTTGCCCAAAGTCAGGGTGTGCAATTTGAAGATGACGCTTTGCACATTATTGCTCAAAAAGCCGATGGTGCGATGCGTGATGCTTTGTCCATTTTTGACAGAGTGGTTTCCTATTGTGGTAACAACTTAACACGTCAGGCGGTTACTGAAAATCTGAACGTTTTAGATTATGAGACCTATATCAATATGACCGATTTGATTTTGGAAAACAAAATCCCGGAAGTCCTGATGGCCTACAATGATATTTTGTCCAAAGGCTTCGATGGTCATCATTTCATTGCCGGATTAGCATCGCATTTTAGGGATTTATTGGTGTCCAAAACCCCAGCCACGCTTTCTTTGTTGGAAATGGGTGAAGCGGCACAAAAATTATACGGACAACAATCGCAAAAAGTATCGCAGGAATTTTTGTTAAAAGG
>NZ_JAYVFH010000053.1:0-32906 GCF_043773265.1 Flavobacterium sp.
AATTATTGAGCTTTCAGAAGCAAGTAAAAAAATCTGCGCAAATTATTCCAATTTCTTAAATCTGTGTTCCTTGTATTATTTTAAATTGTAGAGCTTTTAGAAGCAAGTAAAAAAATCTGCGCAAATTATTCCAATTTCTTAAATCTGTGTTCCAAAAAATGTTAATAAACTAAACTCCTAAACATTCAAATTTCTAAACATATTTCTGTACTTTGCGGTTAAATAAAAACCTGTGGCAACCAAAAACTTCTATTCCATTTTATCCAATAATTTTCCATTTAGTCCAACGATTAAGCAAGATTCGTTCTTTCAAAAAATTGCAGTTTTTATTACAAACACTAATAACGATGCAATTTTTGTTTTAAAAGGATATGCAGGAACAGGAAAAACTACAGTAATATCAACCATTGTAAACAATCTTGTTGAAATTAATAAAAAATACATTTTGCTTGCACCAACAGGTCGAGCTGCTAAAGTCATTGCCAATTATTCTAACAAACCAGCATTTACAATTCACAAGAAAATCTATTTTCCAAAGAAATCAAGTGGTGGCGGAGTTGCTTTTACCATGCAACAAAATAAACATAAAAACACAATTTTCATTGTTGATGAAGCATCTATGATTTCTGATGTTGCAGCCGAAAGTAAAATGTATGAAAACGGAAGTTTGCTCGACGATTTAATATCCTATATATATAGTGGCGAAAATTGCAAAATGATTCTGCTTGGCGATACAGCACAATTACCTCCAATTAATTTAGATATTTCTCCAGCATTAAACACCGATACATTAGAATTAAATTATGATAAAAAAGTAGATTGGATAGAACTCGACGAAGTGATGCGTCAAGAATTAAACTCTGGAATTTTATACAATGCAACCAATTTACGTGAATTGCTAAAGGATACATTCATCACAAAATTCAAGTTCAAATTAAAAGGTTTTAAAGACATCATTCGCTTGACTGATGGTTACGACATTCAAGATGCAATAAACCAAGCATACAGTAATTATTCTATTGAAGATACAGCATTTATTGTCCGTTCCAACAAAAGAGCCAATCAATACAACGAACAAATTAGAACCAAAATTCTCGATAAAGAAAGTGATTTGTCTACAGGCGATTATTTAATGGTTGTCAAGAACAATTATTTTTGGCTAAAAGAAAAAGACGAAGCTGGTTTTATTGCAAATGGTGATATTATCGAAGTTCTAGAAATTTATAGTTTCAAAGAATTGTATGGATTTAATTTTGCAAAAGTAAAAATACGAATGGTTGATTATCCTAATCAAATTCCGTTTGAAACCGTTTTAATTTTAGACACAATTAAAAGCGAATCACCATCATTAACTTATGAACAATCCAACAAATTGTATGAAGAAGTAATGCAAGATTACGAACATTTAACCACCAAATACGCCAAGTTTCAAAAAGTAAAAGAAAACGAATTCTTCAATGCTTTGCAAGTTAAATTCTCTTATGCTATAACTTGTCACAAAAGTCAAGGCGGACAATGGAACACCGTTTTTATAGAACAACCATATTTACCAGAAGGTATCGATAGAGATTACATTCGTTGGTTATATACAGCAATTACAAGAGCTAAAGATAAATTGTATTTGATTGGGTTTAAGGATGAATGTTTTGAGGAGTAGAAATAATTAAAAATAACTTCTTTCACAGATTCAAGAATGTAAAGCAATTTTAAATAAAAAAAACAGTCACATAAAATTATGTAACTGTTTTTTTTGAAATTATAAAGGGTTTTTATTTAATTACAGTACAAGTACAATAATTAAAATATCTTGCCCAATTGTTACCTGAAAAGTCATCATATCCTGCCCAACCAGTTTCTGTTTGTATAATTGAACCATTTTCGTTTGTTTTTCTCATACTAGAATGAGCAGCAACTACAAAACATCCATTTGCGTCTTTTTGAACATTAGCCATTGGAATTTCAAATGTATAATTAGAAGTTAATTGGTTAAAAGTAACTTTGTATGGAAATTGACCTGGTATTGGATTTCCATTTTTTTGTGGAACTCCACTTAAAGGTCCAACATACAAATGAAGTTCTGTAAAATGCCAATTTTCATTTGCATTATAATCAACATATAAGAAATCAGAATTGTTTCCAATAGTTACATTTCCAGAAAGGTAATTTTGTCCAGCATTAATATTAATAACCTCTTGTGCACAAGAATATCTTGCAATTGAATTTGTTGAGTTACTTTGTAAAGCATTATCTTCGGTACAACTTACTGTCAAAATAATTAATGCTAAAAATAATAAATGTTTTTTCATGATTCTAAGATTTTAAGGGGTTTTAAATTTTCTTGCACAAAGTATTCAAATTTGAAACTAGTAATAAAAATAAAATCGTTTAATTACCTGAAAAATTGTTAAAGTGTAAACGTTACTTAAAAAAAATGTATTTCACCCAAGTAAAATAATATCCTTAGAAAATATTATTTTAAAAAAAATAAAAAATAATTTTTCATAATACATTCGCCAACACAAGTTATAAGCTTATGAGTAAACTCGGGATTTATTTGGTAGCACAAGTGATTATCTTTTTTTTATTTTTCACGTTTTTTTTTTCAAAGTTTTAGGTATATTTGATTACCAGTGTTTAATATATGCCATAGTCGTAAAACTTGAGAACGTTGGCAGAAACTTGAAAAAGCTTAATGCTGTCTAAAAATTAAAAAAACTAGAAATGACAATCAGCACAATTAATAAGTCACAACACAAAGCAGCAACAGTTGCAGGATATGCTTTTCTAATCACTTTTGCAATTGTGGCCTTCGTTAATTTTGGTATCATTGACCCTTTGATCGTCGAAAACAATGCAACTGAAACTGCTCTAAATATATTGGCAAACGAACAACTCTTTCGAATTGGCATCATTGGCAATCTTATTTATTGCACAGGTCTTATGGTTCTTTTTACAGCACTATATGTAATTCTAAAGCCAATAAATAAAGGACTAGCATTGCTTGGAACATTCTGGAGACTCGTTTGGGTATTAATGTGGCTTCTTATGACGCTCAATCGCGTTGACGCATTACGATTAATAATTGGTGGCACTTACCTTGAAATATTTGAGGCGAAACACTTGCAAGCTTTAGGAAGCTTCTATCTTGCCAAAGGCATAGACTACTATTATGTTGGTCTGCTTTTTACAGGATTGGCATCTACACTTTATAGCTACCTTTGGCTAAAGTCTGATTATATTCCCAAAGCAATTGCTGTTTATGGTATAATTTCATCTGCATTTTGTGTAGGATGTACTTTTATTTTTATCATTTTTCCGCACTTCGACCAGATAGTTAACCTGTGGTGGTTTGATATGCCGATGGTTATCTTCGATTTAGCACTTAGCATTTGGCTTTTATTTAAGGGATTACGAACCAGATAGCGCATCTATGATAATAAAAACAAACTAATAGCGCTATATTTGAACATAAAATAAATATAAATCTCATGAATCCAATACTACCCGAAATTACAATAGAGCAATTTCTTCTAGCAGAAGCTAACATTAGAAATAAAAACCAATCTGAAAATATAGAGATTTCATACATAGCGATAGGAATAGGATATGTTAATGATTTCAAGATTTCATTTTTAAATAAGAACGGTACAAGATTTTATCCTGACATTACTGCACAAGGTATTCACGACTTAACCAATAATAAACGCCATAGTGCTTCTTGCGGTTTACTGAAAGCCGAAGATTTATATTCTTCGACTCTTAATTTGCTTCCTTTTGAATATGGTTTTATTGATTCAAGTCGACCAAACAGTGCATTGTATCACAGTAATATTTTCTTTTATGCAATTGGTGGATTACAAAACTTTTTGTCGGCAATTGAGTTAAGACATGTTGATAGAAGTTTTACTGGTACCGTAATTGGTAGTTCAACACCTACAATTGGTTTATCTGAAATTTATAAAGAGAATGGAGAGATAAAAAGTAGAAGATGGCTTGACCACGTTCCTATGGAAGCTAAATTCACAGAGTATAGAAAGTTTACTTTTTAATTTAATTATCTTAATCTCAGTCCAGAAAGTGCGGATTTGCAATCTATGTACACAAATAAATTAATTTTGAACACATAACAAATTGGATTTAATTAATTCTGCTCCGCAATCATATTAAAACTTTGCGGATTTTTTTATAATTTAGCTAAACAAATAAATTATAAAACCATGGCAATAATAAACCCACATTTAAACTTCAACGGAAATGCCGAAGAAGCATTCAATTTTTATAAATCAGTTTTTGGAGGAGAGTTCTCTAAAATTATGCGTTTCAAAGATCTATCAAGTTCTGAATTTCCAATTTCAGAAAAAGAAGCAAATAAAATAATGCATATTGCTTTGCCAATCGGTAAAAATATTTTAATGGCAAATGACGTTCCAGAAATTATGGGACGAACCAACGAAAACGAAAACAGATCTAAAATATCAATTAGTGCCGAAAGTCGAGAAGAAGCCGATAAATTATTCAATGGACTTTCTACTGGCGGAACTATTGAAATGCCAATTCAAGATAGTCCTTGGGATTCTTACTTTGGAATGTTTCGAGATAAATTTGGAATTGAATGGATGGTAGATTTTGATTCAAAATAATAAAGTATAAAAGTGAATTACAAAAATGAATTATCATTAAAATCAAGTTATAGGAGATTACTTGACTTGGTATTTGTTTTTTAGAAGTTTATAAAATATTCAGAAAATGAAATTCTCAAAACTCTTGATTGTTTTAATATTCTTTTTTACAATTATTTCTTGTGGTTCTATGGATAAAAATGATAGAATTGTACGTAGAAAAGATTTTTTTAACAGATTTTCTCAAAAAGAAATTATTGCAACTTCAGGTTGGAAAATGGGAGAAGATAAATTATTTTTAAGAAAAAATAAAACATTTAGAATTTATTCAAATGTTTTTGGAATTGTTAATTCAAGTTATTATTCAGGAAAATATGAAATCTCAAATGACACTTTAAAACTAAAATACACAAATAACCACAAGCTTCTATTTGATGAATTATACTTTACTTTTGAGGATAATTATGAAGTTTTGAAATGCCAAGAAAAAACTTTTTATATACAACGTAATTATTTAACTAAAAAGAAATTCTAAATTCTATATTGTGAATTAGAAACTAGAAAAAATTTTCATTCAAAATTTTCTATACATTTTCTAAAGTCTTTAAAACACGCAACAACTTAATAGAATAGTAACTTTTGCAAAATAATTTTAGTAACTGAAACGAATCACAACACATGCAATTGTTAGCTTAAAAAATGGAAAATATTAAAATTAATAAAGTAACAGAAAAAGACATTAATCAATTGCAAAAAATTGGAAGACAAACTTTTTATGAAACTTTTTATGATTCAAATTCTGATGAAAATATGAACCAATATTTAAAAGATGGATTTTCTGATGAAAAACTAAAATTGGAGTTGAGTGACAAAAATGCAGAATTTTATTTTGCTTCTTTTGAGAATAACATAATTGGCTATTTAAAATTAAATTTTGGAGCATCACAAACAGAACTTAAAGACGATAAGGCACTTGAAATTGAAAGAATTTATGTACTTCAAGAATTTCATGGAAAAAAAGTTGGACAAATTTTGTATGACAAATCAATTGAAATTGCTATACAAAAGAATGTCGAATATGTTTGGTTAGGAGTATGGGAAGAAAATCCAAGAGCAATCAACTTTTATAAGAAAAACGGTTTCGTTGAGTTTAACAAACACATTTTCAAATTGGGCAATGATGAGCAAACTGATATAATGATGAAACTGAATTTGAAAAGCAAATAATAAATGAAGCTAAATCTTTATTAAATTTATTGACATTTTTATAATTAGTGGACTAGAAAAAAAGTATTCTATTTTACTTTCAACGTTTTTGGTATATTTGATAAATTAAAACTTCAATGAAACCAATAAAAATTCTATTTTTCATTTTGCTAATCATTTTGCAAAGCTGTAGTAAAAACGATGAAACTACAGCTCCAATAATTACAGATAATTTTCAACCAGTTGCAACCAAAGATATTGTAATGTATGAAATTAATCCAAAATCATTCAGTTCTTCCAAAAATTTTCAAGGAATTACCAATAGATTAGATGATATAAAAGCATTGGGAATTAATACCATTTGGATAATGCCAATTTATGAAGTTGGTGTTGTAAATTCGTTTGGCTCTTTTTATTGTGTGAAAGATTATAAAAAAATCAGTTCCAACTATGGCACAATGACCGATTTAAAAACTCTTGTAACCACTGCGCACAGTAAAGGAATTGCAGTATTGTTTGATTGGGTTGCCAATCATACTTCTTGGGATAATTCATGGATTACAACTAATCCGAGTTGGTATACTCACGATACAAACGGAGCTATTATTCATCCATCAGGAACAGGTTGGAACGATGTTGCCGATTTGAATTTTAGTAATGTTGATATGCGATTGGCAATGATTGAAGCCATGAAATATTGGGTAACCGAAGCCAATATTGATGGTTATCGTTGTGATGCAGCCGACTTTGTTCCTTATGACTTTTGGCTCCAAGCAAATACAGCTTTAAATGCAATTCCAAATAAAAATTTAATTTTATTAGCCGAAGGAAACCGTGCCGACCATTTTACTGCTGGATTTCAAATGAATTTTGCTTGGGATTATTTAAATACAGAAAAAAATGTATTTGGAGCAAGTCAATCAAGTGTAGCATCAATATTTTCGACAAATACTAACGAATACAATTCTGTTCCAGCCGGAAAAGAAAAATTACGTTTTACAACCAACCACGACGAATCGTTTAATGCAACACCAATTTCTGTTTATGGCGGAAATAATGGTGCATTGTCTGCATCGGTAATTTCAATTTTTTTGCAAGGTGTTCCTTTATTATATTGTGGTCAAGAAGTAGGAGTAAGTAGTAATACAACTTATAATGGTACAAATACAATTAATTGGAATCTCAATGGCGATATGTTAACTGCATATAAAAACATGTTAACATTCTACAATTCATCAACTGCTGCACGAAATGGAAGTTTAACAACTTATTCAAATTCTAATGTTGCAATTTTCAAAAAGAGTACTACTTCGCAACAGGTTTTGGTAATTTCTAATGCTCGTTCTTCATCACAAATTGTTTCAATCGAAACAACTATTCAAGGAAATTGGACAAATGCAATAACTAACGAAGCAGTAACTTTATCTAATAGTTTATCTTTAACTGGATTTCAATATTTAATACTTAAAAAATAAAATCACCAATGAAAAACTGGGTTTTATATTCTTTAATTTCAATGTTTTTTGCAGGATTAACTTCTGTAATTGCTAAAATGGGTTTAAAAAATGTTAGCTCAGATACTGGTTTGGCAGTAAGAACGGTTGTTGTCTTTATTATAGTTTGGATTAATGTAATTGCTTTTCAATCGGTTAAAGATTTTAAAAATTTAACAAAAGCTGATATAATTTTTCTTTCAATTTCTGGAATAACAACATCACTTTCTTGGATATTTTATTACAAAGCCATAAAAATCGGTAATGTTTCGCAAGTTGCATTAATTGATAAGGCAAGTATAATTATAACATTATTACTTTCTTTTGTAATTTTAAACGAACAATTTACCTGGAAAATTTTAGTTGGAGGAGTTTTTATAATATTAGGTTTATTAATTTTGACATTAAAGTAATCATTTTAAAAATACATTTTATATGAATATAGAAACAATACTATCAATTTGCCTCGGAATTGGACTAGCATCTGCCTCTGGATTTAGAGTTTTCCTTCCAGTTTTTGCGTTGAGTTTAGCATCTTATTTTAATATAATTCCATTAAATGAAAGTTGGGCTTGGCTTGGTGGTTTGCCAGCAATAATTAGTTTTGGTGCTGCAATGATGTTCGAAATTTTTGGATATTATATTCCGTTTATCGATAATTTATTAGATACAATTGCAACTCCATTGGCAGCAATTGCAGGATTTGTTATTATGTCATCAACACTAGTAGATATTTCTCCAACAATGACTACAATTCTCGCTATAATTGCAGGAAGTGGATCAGCATCAGCAATGCAAGGATTAACGACTACAACACGATTGGCATCAACAGTAAAAACTGCAGGTTTAGGAAATCCTGTCGTTTCTACTGCTGAAACTGGAACCGCAATAACATTGAGTTCATTAGCAATTTTTCTTCCAATAGTTGCATTAATCGTTGTTGTTATTATCTTTGGACTTATTTATTGGATGTATAAAAAAATTAAAAATTAGTTTCATAAACTCTTAAACATTTAAACTTTTATGAAAATAATCGCCGTAATTCCAGCACGTTATGCTTCAACTCGTTTTCCTGCCAAATTGATGCAAGATTTAGGAGGAAAAACTGTAATTCTTCGAACTTATGAAGCTGCAAAACAAACTAATCTTTTTGATGATGTTTTTGTAGTAACTGATTCTAAATTAATTTATGAAGAAATAATTTCTAATGGTGGTAAAGCAATAATGTCTATAAAAGAACACGAATCTGGAAGTGACAGAATTGCCGAAGCTGTAGCAAATCTTGATGTTGATATTGTTGTAAATGTTCAAGGCGACGAACCATTTATAAACAAAGAACCATTAGAAAAAGTAATTGAAATTTTTATTAATGATGTTGATAAAAAAGTAGATTTAGCGTCTTTAATGAAAGAAATTACCAACGAAGAAGAAATCAATAATCCTAATAATGTAAAGGTTGTTGTGGATCAAAATAATTTTGCATTATATTTTTCACGTTCCGTAATTCCGTATCCAAGAGAAAAAAATGTTGGAGTTCACTATTTTCAACACATCGGAATTTATGCTTTTCGAAAGCAAGCACTTTTAGATTTCTATTCACTTCCAATGAAATCATTAGAAGCATCCGAAAAACTAGAACAACTTCGTTATTTAGAATTCGGAAAACGAATAAAAATGGTAGAAACAACTCATGTTGGAATTGGCATTGATACTGTTGAAGATTTAGAAAAAGCGCGTTTGTTAATAAAATAATTTTCTTCAAACTTACTACTTAACACTTCATAAATCCAACCTCGTACTTCATAAATCCAACCTCGTACCTATATCTCACATTTCACTTTCACTATCAAAATATCCTTTACTTTTTACCTTAGCCGAAAAGAAATTTAAAAATAAAACCACAAACGATAAGAAAAACATTGCTTGAATACTTACTAATACTTTTGCAAAAGTTGTAACAGGATAAAAATCGCCATAACCAACAGAATTAGAAGTTATTATACTAAAATAAATTGAATCAAACCAATGGCTAAATGGTTTATTCATGTTGTTTCCACAAGAATATAAAACGCCAAATGCTACTACAATTTCTAAATAATTAAAAAATAAAAGTAGCATAGAACGCTTGTATGATCTTGGTCTTGACAACATATCTGAGGCAAAAATTAATGTTGGAATATATAAAACTGTTTCCAATAATAAATAAATCATAACCCAAACAACTACATCATTGTTATACCAATGATATTTTAATATTAAAACAGGAAATACAACTTTGGCTAAAACAAAAGCATCCATTGACAAATCTTGATATTCAAAACCTTTTTTACCAGAAAAGTATTTAATGTAAATTCCAGGAAAAAAAAGTTGAGAAACAGAAAGAAATAACCTAAAAACTTTTTCTATTCCATTATCATCTTGATGGTCATTGTTCCAAATAGATCTAATATTTAAAATCCTTTTTTGTATAGGATTAAATCTTGGCTTATCCTTTTTGGTAATTTTGCCAACCAATAGTTTTTTTATAAAATTTATCATTTATATTAACTTTTTTATGGTAAATAATTCGTTATGTTCTTCAACTTTTGGATACATTCTTAGCGAATAATTGTCATCAAATTTCTTTTTATAATCTAAATTTCTTATCCTATCTTTCTCGTTGATTATCATTGTGTTAAAAAGAATAAATCCATTTTTATTTAAAATAAAATTTATTCTATTTATAAAATAATCTTCAAATAAAAAATTGGGCATTTTGGTGTCTTGAAAAATATCAATAATTATTAAATCATACTTGGTTTTGGTTTTTAAAACATACTCAAATGCATCATCAATAATAATTTCTAGGTTTTTTATTTCGTTAATTTTAAAATATTTATTTGCAATTTCAATGATATTCGAATCGATTTCTACACCAGTAATTTTGCCTTTAAACTTTATTTCATCAACCAAAGTTTTTATTACACTTGCACCAGCAACACCAAGAACAAGAATGTTTTCAAATTCTTTAATGCGTTCAAAACCAATGTATTTCAATCCTTTCCTCAATATTCTTTGCAAACTTCCATAAGAATAATTGGTGTTTTTAGAATCTAAAACCAATTCGCCATTATTCCAAGTAACCTCTAATGATTTACTTACAGAAGAATTTTTCGTAATAACATTTATCGGAATAAAATAACTAAAGAATTTGGCAAACATATATTTATTTACAATATTTTGTTAGATAATATGCTAAATTTACACAAAATTTTCTAGATGAAGAAACGACTTTATAATTTTATTTTTTTCAAACTAATGGGTTGGAAAATGATTGGTACAATTGACAAAAACATTAAAAAATGTATTATCATTGTTATTCCACATACCAGCAATTTAGATTTTCTAATTGCATTATTAATTAGAGGAATTTTGGACGTAGAAATAAATTTTGTTGGCAAAAAAGAACTTTTTTCTTTTCCGTTTGGATATTATTTTAGAGCCGTTGGCGGTGCACCATTAGACCGAAGTGGTGGAAAAAATAATGTAGATGCAACAGCCGAAGTTTTTGAAAAACATGAAATTTTTAGATTAGCACTTTCGCCAGAAGGAACAAGAAAAAAAGTTGCCGAATTAAAAACTGGTTTTTACTATATTGCACTCAAAGCCAAGGTTCCAATAATTTCAGTTGCATTTGATTTTAATAAAAAAGAAGTTAGAATATCTAATCCGATAACTGTTTCTGGAAATTATAATGAAGATATGAAACTTATTCTTCCACATTTCAAAGATGTTAAAGGAAAAAATCCAGAAAAAGGATTTTCTGTAAATTAATAAACCAAATCTATTTTTTACTCGTAAATACTTTAAACAGAATAAGTTTTAACTTTTGTTTGAAATTTTTTCATTATTAGAATATAGTTTTGTTAGTTATATTTTTGTTTAAACCTTCAATTATTTTTTAGTTGAAGGTTTTTTATTTTAAAATAATTCAGTTCTTTACATTTGTATCAAATTAAATTTATGGATTATTTAGAATTACATAAACAATATAAAGAAAATTCCCTTTTTGGAAGATATATAACACTCAATGAGATTGAGCCAATCTTAAATAAACTTCCTTTAGAGGTAATTGGAACATCAGTTTTAGGAAAACCAATTTATAAATACATTGTTGGTTACGGAAAAACTAAAATTTTTATTTGGTCTCAAATGCATGGTAATGAAAGCACTACAACCAAAGCATTGTTTGATTTTATTAATTTTATACAATCTGATGAACTTGAAGCAGTAAAAATACTTTCTGATTTTACATTTTGTATTTTGCCAATGGTAAACCCAGATGGTGCAACATTATATATTCGCGAAAATGCTAATAAAGTAGATTTAAACCGCGATTCTGAAAACTTATCACAACCCGAAAGTTTATTATTGCGTAAAACATTTGATGATTTTAAACCTAATTATTGTTATAATCTTCACGATCAAAGAACCATTTTTGGTGCAGGAAATACTGGAAATGTTGCCACAGTTTCCTTCTTAGCACCATCTTTTAACGAAAATAGAGAAGTAAATGAAATTCGTTCTAAAGCCATGAATGTTATAGTTGCCATGAATGAAGAACTTCAAAAACATATTCCAAACCAGGTTGCACGTTTTGATGATAGTTTTAATATAAATTGTATTGGAGATAAATTTACATCATTAAATGTGCCAACAATTTTATTTGAAGCAGGACATTTTAAAGACGATTATTATAGAGAATATACTCGAAAAATGATTTTTATTGCATTAATTTCAAGTTTGCAGAATAATTACGAAAACGATATAGTTAATGTTAAAAATGAGTTTTATTTAAAAATTCCTCAAAATAATATCGTTTTTTATGACTTTATCTATAAAAATGTTAAAATAAATTATGATAATAAAGAAATAATTACGAATTTTGCTGCTCAATACAAAGAAGAACTTATTGATGGAAAAATTCAATTTAATGCTTATATAGTAGAAATTGGAGATTTAAAAGGAAAGTTTGGCCACTACCAGTTTAATGCTCATAAAATGAAGTATTCTAATGAAAGTGAATCTAGCCCGAAAATTAATCAAAAAGCTAACTTCATAATAGGAAACGAAAACATATTTATTAATGGAATAAAAAAATAATTCCATTATCATTTGTTTCTTAATTATTTGTAATGAAAAAAAGTAATAATTAATAAATTAGTAATTATGAGTAAGTTTCGATTAGATGAAGTAGATCACCAAATTCTTGATATGTTAATAGATAACACAAGAATTCCGTTTACAGATATCGCAAAAAAATTATTAATTTCTGCAGGAACAGTTCACGTAAGAGTTAAGAAAATGGAAGATGCAGGAATCATTATGGGTTCGTCATTAACCTTAGATTATGAAAAACTTGGATATTCTTTTATTGCTTATGTTGGAGTTTTCTTGAACAATACATCACAAACTAAATTTGTATTAGAAAGAATTAACGAAATTCCATTTGTTACTGTTGCTCATGTAACTACTGGAAAATTCAATATTTTTTGTAAAATTCGTGCAAAAGACACTAAACATGCCAAAGATGTAATTTTTATGATAGATGACATTGAAGGTGTTTATAGAACAGAAACTATGATTTCACTTGAAGAAAGCATCAACGACAAAAAACGTTTGATGCACACAATATTTAAAGAGATTTAATACAATATCTTTCAAAAATTTAAAACCTCATTTGTTAATACGATTGAGGTTTTTTTGTACCTTTAAATTTCAATTTCGCAAATGAATAAAACTAAATACATATCGCTTTTTTTTATTATTTTAGTTTCAACTTTATTTTATCAATTTGTTTATAAAGATAATACAGATAAAAACTTTGTTACTTATATTGTTAATCCTAAAATTGAAAACATTTGTTTTTATTTAAAGAATAATAAACAAGAAAATTTTGGCAGTATTCTAAATTTAAAAACATATTTAAATAAAAAAAACAAACAACTTTTATTTGCAATGAATGGCGGAATGTATAAAAAAGATAAATCGCCACAAGGATTATATATTCAAAACAAAATTTTATTAACTCAAATTGATACAACTTCGGCCGGTGGAAATTTTTATTTAAAACCAAACGGAGTTTTTTATATTTCAACAAATAATGTTGCAAATGTTTGTAAGACGGATGATTTTAAAAATCTAAATATAAAATATGCCACACAATCTGGGCCAATGTTGGTTGTTGATGGAGAAATTCATAAAGCATTTAATAAAAACTCTACCAATTTGAATATTAGAAATGGTGTTGGAATTCTTCCTAACAATGAAATTGTTTTTGTGATGTCTAAAAAAGAAATAAATTTTTATGATTTTGCAGAATTCTTTAAAAATAAAGGATGTAAAAATGCTTTATATTTAGATGGTCTTGTTTCTAGAACATATTGTCCGAAAGAAAATTGGGAACAAATTGATGGCGATTTTGGAGTTATAATTGGTGTTACAAAAAAATAAAATCTAATTAATAAATATGTATCTTATGAATGCAAGTCAATTAAAATCAAATGAATATGGCGAATGGTATAAACCCTATATTGCAACATTAAACGAAGAAATACTTATTGAAGAACTAGAAATAGCATTGCATAGATTTATACGTTTTGTTCAAGATATTCCAATCGAAAAACATGATTATGCTTATGCAGAAGGAAAATGGACAATAAAAGATATTATTCAGCATTTAATTGATTGTGAAAGAATATTCAGTTACAGAGCTTTATGTTTTGCTAGAAATGATAAAACATTTTTACCTGGTTTTGAAGAGAATGATTATGCCAATGAAGCTAAAGGAAAAAACAGATCATTAATTAGTTTATTGACTGAATTAGCTGCGGTTAGACAAGCAACACTTTTACTTTTTAAAGATTTTACAGAGGATGAATTGTTGCGATTAGGAACTGCTTCCAATAATTCTATGTCAGTTAGAGCAGTTGGTTTTATTATTATTGGACATCAAAATCATCATCAAAAAATATTTGAAGATAGATATTTGTAAAATACGAGGTACGAAGTTTACAATATTGCATAAAAAAATTCCAAATTTAATTTTTTAAATTTGGAATTTTTTACTTTGTACTTCGTATATCAAACCTCGTATTTCGGTTTATTCTTCACCTTCGTCGTCTTCATCAAAATTATCTGATGGTTCATCATCTTCATCATCTTCATCATCTTCATCATCAGAGCCACCTTTGTCTTTTAATAAATCTATTTCATCCTCATCCTCATCCTCAGATGCATCTTCATCATCATCTAAACCTGCAACAGGAATTATTGGTTCAATTACCGAATCAATATCGTCTTCTTCGTCATATTTTTCCATACGACTTGCCAATTTAGTACTAACCTTTACTAAATAAATTGTGTCTACTGTTTTTACTTCTACAGCTTCAATCAATTCGTTTTGGGCATTTCTAAAGCGTATGATGTCTGAATCATCATATCCTTCAGGAAATTTTTCAACTAATAAGTTTAAAATATCTCCAGTTAGTTTTGCATAATCAACAATTACTCTTCTCATAAAATGGTTTATAAATCTAATAAATAAGCAAATATTAATGGTGCAACTATAGTTGCATCTGATTCTATAATAAATTTTGGAGTATGAATGTCTAATTTACCCCAAGTAATTTTTTCGTTTGGAACTGCACCAGAATACGAACCATAACTGGTCGTAGAATCTGATATTTGACAGAAATAACTCCAAAACGGAATATCATGCATTTCCATATCTTGATATAACATTGGCACAACACATATTGGAAAATCTCCAGCAATTCCACCACCAATTTGAAAGAAACCTAATCCTTTTCCGGTAGAGTTTTTAGGATACCAATCTGCCAACCACATCATATATTCAATTCCGCTTTTCATTGTTGTTGGTTTGAATTCTCCTTTTATACAATAAGAAGCAAAAATGTTTCCCATTGTACTGTCTTCCCAACCTGGAACTACTATTGGTAAATTCTTTTCGGCTGCTGCAACCATCCAAGAATCTTTTGGATCAATCTCGTAATATTGTTTTAAAACGCCAGAATTTATCATTTGGTACATAAACTCATGAGGAAAATATCGTTCTCCTTTAGAATCTGCATTATTCCAAATTTCAAATAAATGCGATTGTAATCTTCTAAACGCTTCTTCCTCGGGAATACACGTGTCTGTAACTCTATTGTAATGATTTTCTAATAAATCCCATTCGTCTTGTGGCGATAAATCTCTATAATTAGGAACTCTTTTATACGAGTTGTGTGCTACAAGATTCATAATATCTTCTTCAAGATTTGCTCCTGTGCACGAAATAATATGTACTTTGTCTTGACGAATCATTTCTGCCAAAGATTTTCCTAATTCGGCTGTACTCATTGCACCAGCTAAGGAAATCATCATTTTTCCGTTTTCTAACAAATGTTCTTCATATCCTTTTGCTGCATCAACAAGTGCTGCTGCATTAAAATGAAGATAATGTTTTTCAATAAACTGACTTATTGGTCCTTTACCCATTTTTTTTTTAATCTGAATTTATTTCAGATTCTGTAATTTAGTTATTAATTTAATCTTTTAGTTTTGACATCAAAGAAAAACTATTTTTCTAAAATTTCAAACTGTTTTATAGAATTTCTATATTATTTTAATGTTAAAAATTTATAGATATTTGTAGCTTATTTCTTAGTATAACCCAAAATTTTCAATACATCATCAGAAGTTTGTTGTTCAGAAAAAACTTCGGTTGCTAGAATTCCATTTTCATCTCTATCAATTAAAATATGTTTTGGTTGCGGAATTAAACAGTGATGCAATCCTCCATATCCACCAATAGTTTCTTGATAAGCACCAGTATTAAAAAATCCTATATATAATGGCTTTTCTTTATTATATTTTGGTAAATAAATGGCATTCATGTTTTGTTCTGAATTGTAATAATCATCACTATCACAGGTCATTCCGCCAAGAAGAACTCTTTCATATTGATCGTTCCAGCGGTTTATTGCCAACATTATAAATCGCTTGTTAATTGCCCAAGTATCTGGTAAAGTTGTAATAAATGAACTATCAATCATGTTCCATTTTTCTCTATCGTTTTGTTGTTTTTGATACAAAACCTGATAAATTGCTCCACCAGATTCGCCAACGGTAAACGAACCAAATTCTGTAAATATATTTGGAACATCAACTTCTGCTTCTTCACAAGCAATTTTTATCTGATTGATAATTTCGTCAATCATGTATTGGTAATCATATTCAAATGCCAACGAGTTTTTGATAGGAAATCCGCCACCAATATTTAATCCGTCAAGCGAAGGACATTCTTTTTTTAATGCAATATATACTTTAATACATTTAACTAATTCGTTCCAATAATAAGCGTTGTCATTAATTCCTGTATTGATAAAAAAGTGAAGCATTTTGAGCTCTAATCTATCATTTTCTTGTATTTGCTTTTTGTAAAAAGCAACAATGTTTTTATATCCAATTCCTAAACGAGAAGTATAAAACTCAAATTTTGGTTCTTCTTCGGCAGCAATTCTAATTCCTATTTTAAATTTTCCTTTAATTTCTGCTTGAAGCAAATCAAGTTCTTCATAGTTATCAATAATTGGAATGGTGTTTTTATGTCCATTATTAATTAATCGAGCAATGTTTTCTATATATTGATCTCTTTTAAAACCATTACAAATAATGTAGGTGCTTTTATTTATTTTTCCATTTTCTAATAAATTTTCTACAATATTAATGTCAAATGCTGATGAGGTTTCTATGTGAATATTGTTTTTAAAAGCTTCATTCATTATGTATTCAAAATGAGAACTTTTGGTGCAATAACAATAGTAATATTTACCTTCATATTTGTTTTTTTCCATAGCTTTTCTAAACCAAGCTTTGGCTCTGTTTATATTGGCAGAAATTTGTGGTAAATAGGTAAACTTTAATGGTGTTCCGTATTGTTCAACCAATTTCATTAAATCTATATTATGAAATTGAAGCGCACTATCTTTAGTTAATGTAAATTCTTCTTGAGGAAAATAGTAAGTTTGATTTATTAAGTCGAAATATTTTGTATTCATTAGGTTTTTATTTTTAGAAGATTAATTTATTATTTGGAATTAATCTTTCGTTCAAACCCTAATATTTGCATAAACAATAGGTAGTTTAGTTGTTTCTGATTTTATTATTTCTAAAAACAATCCTAAGATAGTTCTAATTGATGTCAAGAAAGTTACACACAATACTTGAAAACCGGTATTGGTTTTTAGCGTAAAACTTCTATAAGTATTGGTGTTGTTGTTTTTATTCATCATGACAAATGTAGAAAAATAAATAGCTGAAATGCAATAATTTTAATAAAAATAATTAGTTTTTATAATCCTCAAAACTATTGATAATCAATTTGTTATCAATCTCTTGATTTATTGTTGTTTTTCCAATGCCATTTAGTAATGCAAATTGCACTTTACCATACTCATTTTTTTTGTCATGAATCATCAATTCTAATATAGATTTAATGTCATTTTCTGAAAATTGATGTTTGTCAAAAATGTTGCAAATAGTATTTTTTATTTCTAGATAATCAGTATTAGAAATCAATTTTTTTTCTTTAGAAATAAAACTTTCTAAAACCATTCCAATAGCAATTGCTTCGCCATGTAATAAAGGTGAACTTGATTCTAAAAAATGACTTTCTATAGCGTGACCAAGTGTGTGACCAAAGTTAAGTGCTTTTCTAATTCCGTTTTCGGTTGGATCTTGTTTTACAATTTCGTTCTTTATTTCTACAGAACGATATATTAATTGGTCTAAATCTTCAAAATTTAATGTTTTTAAATCTAAAAATTGGTTCCAATAATTTTTATCAAATATCAATCCGTGTTTTAACATTTCTGCCAATCCAGAACGCATTTCTTTTTGAGGCAATGTTTCTAAAAAATTAGTATCAATTAATAAAAGTTTAGGAACATTTATTACTCCAATCTGATTTTTTAAATTTCCTAAATCAACACCGTTTTTTCCGCCAATTGATGCATCAACCATTCCTAGTAATGTTGTTGGAATATTAATAAAATCGATTCCTCTTTTAAATGTCGATGCAACAAATCCGCCAATATCTGTAATAACACCACCACCAAGATTAATTATTAAACTTTTTCTATCTGCACTCAAATCTGAAAGAATAGACCAGATTTCAACACAAGTAGTAATATTTTTTACTACTTCTCCGGCTTCGATTTCGATAATTTCAATAGGAATTTCAACTGCCAAATTTGGCAATAATTTAGTAAGACAAAATTCATTAGTATGTTCATCAACAATTATAAAAATTGAAGAATATTTGTTTTCATCGATAATTTGATTAATTCTTTCGTAACCAATTTCGTTAAAAAAAATTGAATATCCGTTGGCCTCGATTGATTGCATAGTGACGTATAAATTTTGAACAAAAATAGTCACTTTTTTTTTATCATATATGCGAATTATTATATAATTAAATTATAAAATGAGCTTGATAATAAATAAAAATTTGTAATTTTGTTTAATTATTTATTATAAAGATTAAACAAAAATATTTTGAAACCAATTATTGCAATCCTAGAGAATACTAATTTTACAGATATTCAAATTGATAGAATTATAGAAATGGCTTGGGAAGATAGAACTCCTTTTGATGCTATAAAATTTCAATTTGGATTAGCAGAAGCTGACGTAAAAGCACTAATGAAAAAGGAATTAAAATTTAGAAGTTACAAATTATGGCGTGAAAGAGTTGAAAATTGTAAAACAAAACATTTTTCTAAAAGAATCGAAGGAATAGACAGATTTAAATGCAATTTGCAAAGAGCAATTTCTAATAATAAAATTTCTAAACGCTAATTAATATGGAAAGTAAGAAACCCGATAATGTTGTTTTTTCTGAAATGGATGGATATAATGCAAGTTTATTACCATATTCTACAAGTGTTGGCGCACCAGCAATTAAAGTTGATGATGTGTTTTCTTGGAAAAGTAGAGGAATCAGTAATGTAAATAAGGAATTTGAAAATAAGTTTAATGAACTTAAAATTCAATATGATAATTTAATGAAAGAATATGAATGGAATGAATTGGTATACAATTCTAAATTTTCATTTGAACCAGTTATTGGCGAAATTTATCATTTATATCTTGGTGATGATGGAATAAATTTTCTATCATTAATTTCACCTCAAGAATGGAATAAAGAACACATTGGCACTTTTAAATTGAATAGTAATAAAAAGTGGATTATTCTAAATCAAACTGAAATTGTTTTCTCCTAAATAATAAATAATGCAAAAACATTTCAGTTTAGAAGATATAATGTTAATGGATAAACAAGAACGTGTTCATTTTATAAACAGTATAGGCGGTTTTAAAAGTGTTGCATTAATTGGAACTTCTGATAAAGATAAAAATACTAATCTAGCAGTTTTTAGTTCACTTTTTCATATTGGAGCAAATCCACCACTAATAGGTATAATCTTTCGTCCATCACCGCCAGAACGGAATACATATAATAATATTATTGAAACAGGATTTTATTCTATCAATCATATTAATGAAAATACTTATAAACAAGCGCATCAAACATCTGCTAGATATGACAAAAATATTTCAGAATTTGATGCAACAGGTTTAAACACGGAATATAAAAATAACTTTTTTGCACCTTTTGTTGCTGAAAGCAATATTCAGTTAGGAATTGAATTTAAAGAGCAAATTGATATTTCAATAAACAATACTATAATGGTTATTGGAGAAATTGTTCAAGTTAATATTCCAGAAAATTGCTTGCTCGAAGATGGTTTTGTCGATTTAGAAAAAGCAAATACAGTTACATGTTCAGGTCTAGATAGTTATCACAAAACTATTAAATTAGATCGATTGAGTTATGCTAAAACTGATAAAGAAATTACTTCATTAAAAAGAATTGAATAGAAGATTTATTAGTTTTTATATTTAAAGGTGATATAAATTAATAAATGATTAATCAGAAACTCTTTAAAATTAACTTTTAGTTCAATTTAAAATTACTAGAATTAGTGTAACTTTAAGCAATAACGAAAGAAATTAAGAATAAACACTTGAGTAACCCATACAAGATAAAAATGCACGGAGTAAAAAAGCAAAACTTACCAACTAAAATTTGCATTGTCTGTCAAAAACCATTCACTTGGCGAAAAAAATGGGAAAGAGTTTGGGATAAAGTAAAATATTGTAGCGATAAATGCAAGAAACAATAAATTATAAATTTTATACTCAGATTATAAAGATTTTTTTAGGTAGAAATTTGATTTGTAATTTTCAAATCCTATTAAACTTTTTAAATCTGTAGTAAAAGCAATAAAAATATGAAAACTGCAATAGTTTGGTTTAAAACAGATTTACGTTTGCACGATAATGAAACACTTATCAAAGCAATTTCACAAAGTGATATTATTATTCCTGTTTATTGTTTTGACGATTCCCATTTTGATACAACTGAATTTGGATTTCAAAAAACAGGAAGTTTTAGAGCGCAATTTTTATTAGAATCTTTAATTGATTTGGATAAAAACTTGCGAGAACTAGGTTCAGGATTATTAATAGTTAAAGGAAAACCTGAAATCGAAATCCCAAAAATTGTTCAAGAATATAATGCAACTAAAGTTTTTGCAAAAAGAGAAGTTTCTCATGAAGAAAGACAAACAGAAACATTAGTTCAAAACGAACTTTTTAAACTTAAATGTGAATTTCAATCTTTTAGTACAAGCACATTGTATCATGCAGAAGATTTACCTTTTTCGATAAAAGATATTCCAGATGTTTTTACCAATTTTAGAAAAAAAACCGAAAAAGATGCAGTAATTAGAAGTGTTTTTAAAATGCCAATTCATATCAAATCACCAGAAATTGCACTACTAGATTTGCCAACATTAGAAGAATTAAATTTAAAATATATAGCTATTGATTCAAGAGCAGCTATTGATTTTAAAGGTGGCGAAACCAAAGCCATCAATCGATTAAATCATTATTTTTTTGAAACTAAATGTATTTCACAATATAAAGAAACAAGAAACGGTTTGGTTGGTCAAGATTTTTCGTCCAAATTTTCAGCTTGGTTGGCTTTAGGTTGTATTTCTCCGAGATTTATTTATCAGGAATTAAAAAAGTATGAAAAACAATTTGAAGCTAATGAATCAACTTATTGGCTAATTTTTGAATTGTTATGGCGAGATTATTTTAGATTTATGATGAAAAAATACAACACTAAATTTTTTCAACAAGCCGGATTTCAAGGCAAAGGAATTGAAGTAAATAAACATAATAATCTTAAACTTCAAGATTGGATTGATGGCAAAACTGGAGTCGATTTTGTTAATGCTAATATGATAGAATTAAAACTTACAGGATTTATGAGTAATCGTGGACGTCAAAATGTTGCCAGTTATTTTTGTAACGATTTAAAACTTGATTGGCGATTTGGTGCTGCTTATTTTGAGCAACAACTTATTGATTATGATGTTTCTAGTAATTGGGGAAATTGGGCTTATTTGGCTGGAGTTGGAAATGATCCAAGAGGAAATCGTTATTTTAATATTGAAAAACAAGCTTCTGATTATGATAAAAACAAAGTGTATAGGAATTTGTGGTTAAATTCATAAAAAATATTGTAAAACTCTAATTATATTTGCATAATTAATAAAAATTTGATGGATAAAATTTTCAACAATACACAAGTTGCTTTTAGTTTAAAAAGTGATACTGAATTAGATAGAGCATATTTTCTTTTTAAAATGATTGCCAATGAACCTTTGGTAAGAATTGGAACTGCAGTTACAAACTTTGCATTAAAAGCTCATTTGCCAGTTGATGGTTTAATTCGTGCAACAGTTTTTGACCATTTTTGTGGAGGAATCAATGAGAATGATTGCTTAACTGTTGTTGATAAAATGTATACTAAAGGTGTTTCATCTGTTTTAGATTATTCTGTTGAAGGTAAAGAAGAAGAAGCTCAATTTGATGTTGCTTTAGAAATGACATTAAAAACTGTTGAATTTGCCAAAGAACGTATAGCAATTCCGTTTGCAGTTTTTAAACCAACTGGTTTAGGACGAATGGATTTGTATGTAAAAATAGGAGAGAAGCAACCACTTTCTAATGATGAAAAAGAGGAATGGAATAAAGTAAAAGAAAGATTTGAATTAATTTGCAAAACTGCTCACCAAAAAGATGTTGCCTTATTAATTGATGGTGAAGAAAGTTGGATGCAAGACGCAGCAGATAATTTAGTTGAAGAAATGATGCGAAAATACAATAAAGAAAAAGCAATTGTTTTTAATACACTTCAAATGTACCGTTGGGATAGAATGGATTATTTAAAATCTTTACATGAACGAGCAATTAAAGAAGGTTTTTTTATTGGTATGAAACTAGTTCGTGGTGCATACATGGAAAAAGAGCATAAACGTGCCAATGAAAAAGGATATCCAACACCAATTTGTGCTTCAAAACAAGCTACAGATGATAATTATAATGTTGCTGTTGATTATATGATGAAACATATTGACAAAATGGCAATTTTTGCAGGAACTCATAACGAAGAAAGTTCATACAAGTTAATGGAAATGCAAATTGCAAATGGAATTTCTAAAAATGATAATAGAATTTGGTTTGGTCAATTGTATGGAATGAGTGATAATATAAGTTACAATCTTGCCGAAAATGGTTATAATGTGGCTAAATATTTACCATTTGGACCAGTTAGAGATGTAATGCCATATTTAATTCGTCGTGCCGAAGAAAACACTTCGGTTGCAGGACAAACTAGTAGAGAATTAAATTTATTAAAAACAGAAAGAGATAGACGAAAAGGAAAACAAGCTATTATCTAGTTGTTTTTTTCATTAATATTGCACTATCAACAAATCGTTTTATTTCAATTTTTTGATCACCATACAATTGAATTTCAGATTTTCCAGAAGCGTCAATTATTACATTAGATTTAATGTTTATACTTGCTTTGGTATATCCTTCAGTAGTAATTTCTGCATTTTTAGCAACTAAGTTTTTGCCAATAAAACTTGCATTGTTGTCTAATCTTAAAGTAATATCATTAACATCTCCTTCAACTGTTGCATCAGATTTTTGATACATATCAAATTTTAAATCAGTAGCAGCAATCAGAGCTTTAATTTTAGCATTTTTACTCAAACTAATTGAAGTTTTTTCTGATTTTGAATTTATTTCTACCTTAGATTTATCATCCATTAATAAGGTGAAATTCTTAGTTTTAGAATTCAAAAATAGTTTAGAAGAATCATAACTTTTAAAAACTATTGTATCTAATTCGATATCGGTAAGTGCAATAATAGAAGATTCATCTCTAGTTATTACCGAATCAAAATCGTCTTTATAGGTAACTCTAATGCTAAGTTTTTTAAAACCAAAGGCGTTTTTTAAAGTTGATAATCTTAAAGTAGAACCATTAATTACAATATCAATTGCATCATGAAGATTATCATCAGCTTCAATTTCTAATCCACATTCTGTTCCTTTTATTAAGAAAACTTCTATATTATCTGCTACTTCAAGAGATTCAAAAGCTTCAATTTTTTTTATTTCTGTAGTAACAATTTTAGAACCTTTTACCTTTTCCTTTTTTTGAGAAAATGCTATCGAAGTGACAAGTATCAAAGCTATAATTAAAACAATTTTTTTCATTTTTTTTCTTTCTTCTGAAATTAGTTCAGATGCTGTGGCAAATTTATTAAAAGGTTTGAATAATTAGCAAAAACATTTTATTATTTAATTTTTACACTCCATTCAAAATCCATTTCAGAAACCTGATCACCTTTTTCATCAACTCCTATTGATTTTAACCAAATTGTTTGTCCATCACCTGATGCAATGGTTTTATTGATTGCGTCTTCAATAAAATTTCCTTCATTGCAAGTAAATGTTATTCTTCCTTTAGCTTTTTTTGTAAAATTACCTTTATTATTGGCAACTAGCATTGAAATATTTTTTTTACTTTTTTTTATTTGATACATCACTAAAGCTCCAGTAGTTAGCTCGGCTGCCATTGCTTGCACTGCAAAATACATAGAGTTAAAAGGATTTTGGTTTAACCAGCGATGCTTAACAGTAACTTCACATTTTTCAAGTGAAATCGACTTTACTCTAACGCCACATAAAAAAGCTGAAGGTAATTTGAAAAATAAAAAGGTATTTAATTTAGTAGGTGAAATATCCATTAGGTACTGATTTTGCTGTAAATATACAACAAATGATGTATAAGTATTTAAATCCAGCAATGTTAATTTAATGTTAAATATTAGTACTTTGTAATGCATAATACCTTTTTTTGGTTGTATCTTTGTATAAGAAATTAATGGTCTATAGATAGTAATGTTAGTTTTTTATTTTTATTCATCAACAAAAAATCAATCATCATGAATCCATCTAACGAAAGAACAGTTTCATCATTAACACATTTGAGTGCTTTATCTCAATATTTTATTCCTTTTGGAAATTTTATTTTTCCAATAATTATATGGAGTTCAAAGAAAAAAGACTCAGATTTTGTTAACTATAATGGTAAACAAATATTAAATTTTCAGTTGAGTATTTTATTATACAGTATCATTTTATGCATGATTGCGGTGCCAATAATAATTTACATGGTTTTTAAAAATGTTGCTTTTTCAACTATTTTGAATGGTAATGATTTTGAATTTCATAACTTTAACTTCAATGACTTTACAGGAATGGCAATATTGGCTTTACTAGCAATAATAATCTTTGGCTTTCTAAAAATAATTGAATTTATATTGATAGTTTATGCTGCCGTTAAAGCATCCAACGGAGAAAAATATAAATATCCATTAACAATACCATTTTTTAAATAAAAATTAGTTTCAATCATCAATAACAATCAACCTGTCCGCCTTTGGTGGATCTAAAATCAAAAAATGAACAGTTTAATCATACCTGTTGGCAAACAGGTTAAAAAATCAAAACCGAATTATGAATATTGAAAACACAAAAGCTCAAATGCGAAAAGGTGTTTTAGAATTCTGCATCCTATCTGTTTTAAAAGAAAAAGAAGCATACACATCTGAAATATTAGACACCTTAAAAAACGCAAAATTGCTTGTAGTAGAAGGAACAGTTTATCCGCTATTGACAAGATTAAAAAATGATGGTTTACTCAATTATCGTTGGGAAGAATCAACTTCTGGTCCGCCAAGAAAATATTATGAGTTGACCGAATTAGGAAAAACATTTTTAAACGAATTAAATGGTACTTGGACAGAATTGTCTGATGCAGTAAATATTATAACCAATCAAAAACAAAAATCATGAACAAAACAGTAAATATTAATATAGGTGGTTTATTTTTTCATATAGATGAAGATGCATACCAAAAATTATCAAGATATTTTGATGCTATTAAACGTTCACTTTCTAATTCATCTGGCAAAGATGAAATAATGAAAGACATAGAAATGCGAGTTGCAGAGCTTTTTACAGAAAGACAAAAAAGTGATAAACATGTTATCAATAATATTGATGTAGATGAAGTTGTAAAAGTTATGGGACAACCAGAAGATTATAGAATTGATGATGATTCTGAAACTTCTAAAACAGAACAATTTTATGTTCCAAGAAAATCTAAAAAACTTTATAGAGACAAAGATAGAGGATTAATTGGAGGAGTTGCAACTGGTTTAAGTCATTATCTTGGAATTGATTCAGTTTGGATAAAAATTTTATTTATACTATTTACTTTTGTTGGTGGATCTGGAATTATTGCTTATTTTATTTTTTGGATAGCAACTCCAAAAGCCATTACAACATCAGAAAAATTAGAAATGACTGGCGAACCAGTTACTATTTCTAACATCGAAAAAAAAGTTAGAGAAGAATTTGATACTATTTCTAATAAAATAAAAAATACAGATTATGATAAATTGGGAAACCAAATTAAATTCAATACAGAAAACGTTGGAAATAAATTAGGTGATGCCTTTATAGCAGTTTTTGGAGCTTTTGCAAAAGTTTTAGGAGCTTTAATCGTTGTGTTTTCATCACTTTCGTTACTAGGAGTTTGTATTGGTTCAATAGTTTTAATGTTTTCATCATCGTTGCCACAAAACACAATAATTAACCATTTTAGCACGCCAATTGGGCTTGAAACTCCACTTTGGATTCAAGGAATTTTATTTCTTTTATCATTTGGAATTCCTTTGTTTTTCTTGCTTATTTTAGGATTAAAATTATTGGTAACTAATTTAAAATCAATTGGAAATATTGCTAAATATAGTTTGTTGGCTCTTTGGATAATTGCAATAGGAATATTAATTTCATTAGGAATTAATGAATTAACACAAATTTCATCTGAGGCAAAAGATCTTAAAAAAGAAACAATAAAAATTGCTCAAACCGATACTCTTTTTGTAAAATTTAAAAACAATGATTTTTATTCTAAAGAAAATTATAGACGTTCAGATTTTCAATTAACACAAGATGAAAATGGTAAAGAAATTATTTACTCTAACAATGTTAGTTTTAAAATATTAAATACTGATGAATTGCTACCATACATTCAAGTTGAAAAATTAGCCGTTGGAAAATCGTCTGTTGAAGCTAAAAAACGTGCAAAAGAAATTATGTATAGTTATAAAATCATTGGCAATCAATTAATATTAGATAATTATTTACTATCAAAAGTTGAAAATAAATTTAGAAATCAAAGAGTTGAATTATTCTTATATTTACCAAAAGGTACATTATTCAAAGCAGACGAAACGGTTCAGAATTTTGATGAATCTGATGATAATTATTTTAACTTGCACTTTAGTTCAGATAAATACATTTATAAAGTTGGCGATTCTAATGTTAAATGTTTAAATTGTCCAGTTGATGAAAATGAATTTGACGACACTATTGACACCGAAGAAATTAACGTAATTGAAGAAACAGATTCTATAAAAACTATTTCTGTAAAAGTTAACGGAAAAGAAGTAATTCAAACTACAACAGGAACTGGCGAACCTGGAAGTTTAATAATAAATAAAGATGGTATAATCGTTAAAACTAAATAATCATGATAAAATTGATAGTTATTTGTACAAAAATAATTATTGCAGCAATAGTTGCATTATTATTTACATCATGCAATCAAGTTTTTGATGGCATTAAAGGAAATGGAAATGTTCAAACAGAACAACGTAAAATTACAGAACCTTTTACAAAAATCTCTGTAAATCGAGGATTAGAAGTAATTGTAGAACAAGGAGATGAAGTTTTAGTTGAGGTTGAAGCTGATGAAAATTTATTAAGTCATATTACAACCAAAGTAGAAAACGGAACTCTTATTGTCACTACAGATGAAAATATTTATAGTGCTAAATCAGAAATAATTAGAGTAAAAATGCCTACAATTGAAGCTTTAGAAGCTTCTGGTGGTTCAAATTTAAGTAGTAATGAAACATTAAAAGGTTTGAACTTAGTTGTGAAATCTGATAGCGGAAGCGAAATTGATGCAAACGTAGAATTCGACAATATTACAAGCGAATCAACTAGTGGAAGTAATATTTCGTTAACTGGAAAAGCTCTAAAATATACATCAACATCGTCTAGCGGAAGTGAAACCGATGCTAAAAATCTTTTGGCAAATGATGTCATTTCGCAATCTACCAGCGGTAGTTCGTCTGAAGTTCATCCAATTGTAAGTTTAAAAGCCAAAGCATCTAGCGGAGCATCAATTGAATATGAAGGAACTCCAAAAAACATTTCTAAAGAAGAAAATTCTGGAGGAAGTGTTTCTGGACATTAATATTATTTTTCAAATAGTATAAAACTTAAAATCTCAATTTCACGATTGAGATTTTTTTATGAATAAGTATACAATTTGTCACATTGAGTGTCGTCGAAGTGCTATTTTAAATTTTGAACAAAAAACTTGTATCTTAGCGACTTTGTGGCAAAAAAAAACCTTTTTCAACATGAAACAAAAGTTAAACCAATACCAATTAACTTACATTTTAGAATCATAAATTGTAATTTTGAAAAAAAAAGTAATGAAAATTCTAATTACAGGAGCAACAGGTTTAATAGGTCAAGAATTGGTCAATTTACTTATTAAAAACAATTATACCATTCATTATTTAACAACTTCTCCTCAAAAAATCATAAATAAAACTAATTATTATGGATTTTATTGGAATCCCCAAGAAGGAAAAATTGATGAAAATTGTATTGAAGGCGTTGAAACAATTGTGCATTTAGCTGGAGCTTCTATTGCAAATCGTTGGACAAAATCTTATAAAACAGAATTAATAGAAAGTAGAGTTTTATCAGCCAATTTACTTTTTAATTTACTAAAAAAGACTCCAAACCAAGTAAAACACTTTGTTTCTGCATCTGGCACAGCAATTTATCCAGATAGTTATATTAAAACATATGATGAAACTTCTACTGAAATTGAAAATTCGTTTTTAGGAAACCTAGTTATAAAATGGGAAAAAAGCGCAGATCAATTTCAAATATTAAATATTAAAGTAGCTAAACTTAGAACCGGAGTTGTGTTTTCAGAAAAAGGTGGTGCTCTTTTAGAAATGATAAAACCAATTAAAATGTATCTTGGTTCAGGTTTTGGTTCAGGAAAACAAATACAATCTTGGATTCATCTTACTGATGTGGCACATCTTTATTATTTTGTAATACAAAACCAAACAGTAGGAATAATAAATGCTGTTTCTCCAGACACAATTAGCAATCAAGATTTAACAACACAAATTGCAAAACATCTTAAACGACCTTTGTTTTTACCTAATATTCCTAAGTTTATTATGAAATTAATTTTGGGAGAAATGCATGTTTTATTATTTAATAGCAAAAACATTAAATCAGTTCGTATAAAAGAATTTGGTTTTAAATATAAATTTAGTACAGTTCAAAGCGCTTTGAAGAATAGTATAAAATAAAAAAAAGTTCTAATTTTTTATTAGAACTTTTTTTAAATAATTATGTGTGAATTAATACTATTTAGAGCTTTTCAGCTAAATGAAACCTTTTATTATTCAAATATACACATATTATTCAAATATACACACTTCTAAAACTTAATATTCTTAAAATTTTACTAAATTTTCTTTACTATTGATTTATTTTTATTTTAAAGATTAAATAAATTAATGACAATTTGACATTTTAAAAGAAATGGCAGTACTTTTGCAATCCAAAATATCGGAATAAAACAAGTAAATGAATATCAAAAACATATTTAAAAATAAAGCCACTATGAGTACTGAAAATACTGATAAAGTAATTCTTGAAAACGAAACTGTACTACAATCAGAAGAAAATCAAACAGAAAACACATCTGAACAAACAGAATCTACAATAGAATTAAGTGTAGAAGAACAACTAACACAAGATTTAGCAACAGAAAAAGATAAATTTTTACGTCTTTTTGCCGAATTCGAAAACTATAAAAGAAGAACAACTAAAGAGCGTATAGATTTGTTTAAAACTGCCAACCAAGAAGTTTTGCAAGCCATCTTGCCAGTACTAGATGATTTTGACAGAGCAATGGTTGAAATATCTAAATCTGAAGATGAACTTTTAATAAAAGGAGTTGTATTAATTCATGAAAAATTAAAATCAGCATTAGTCTCAAAAGGATTAGAAGAAGTAGAAGTTCGTCAAGGAGATGCTTTTAATGCAGATTTTGCAGAAGCAATTACACAAATTCCTGCTCCAACAGCTAAGTTGAAAGGAAAAATTGTTGATGTACTAGAAAAAGGATACAAATTAGGTGACAAAATAATTCGTTTTCCTAAAGTAGTAATTGGAAATTAATTTCCACTTGTAGAGACGTAACATGTTACGTCTTTTTAGACATAATTTTATGTGTAAAAAAGATGTAAATAATACATCAAAAAAAGATGTAAATAGTACATCTAAATATTTTCAAAATAGATTTAAATGAAAAATGATTTTTACGAAATATTAGGGATAACAAAATCTGCAAGTGAAGCCGAAATAAAAAAGGCATACCGAAAGAAAGCTATCGAATTTCATCCCGACAAAAATCCGGGTAACGCTCAAGCAGAAGAAAGTTTTAAAAAAGCAGCCGAAGCTTATGAAGTATTAAGCGATCCGCAAAAGAAAGCCAAATACGATCAATATGGTCACCAAGCATTCGAAGGTGGAAATGGCGGTTTTAGTGGTGGTGGCATGAATATGGACGATATTTTCAGTCAATTTGGAGATATTTTCGGAAGCGCTTTTGGCGGTGGTGGTTTTGGAGGAAATTCTGGTGGTCAACGTCGAGTAAAAGGTAGTAATCTTCGCATTAAAGTAAAACTTACATTAGAAGAAGTTGCAAATGGAGTTGAGAAAAAAGTAAAAGTAAAACGAAAAATTCAAGCTCCAGGAGTTAAATATAAAACTTGTTCAACTTGCAACGGTCAAGGTCAAGTTTTAAGAGTTACTAATACAATATTGGGAAGAATGCAATCAGCATCAACTTGTCCAACTTGCGGTGGTTCAGGTCAAATTATAGAATCTAAACCAGCCAATGCCGACTCACAAGGAATGATTCTAGAAGACGAAACAGTTTCAATAAAAATTCCTGCAGGAGTTGTTGATGGGATGCAATTAAAAGTTTCTAGCAAAGGAAATGATGCACCAGGAAATGGAGTTCCAGGAGATTTAATTGTTGCAATAGAAGAACTTGAACACGAATTTTTAAAACGTGAAGGCGAAAATCTTCATTATGATTTATATATAAGCTATCCAGAAGCTGCTTTAGGAATTTCTAAAGATATCGAAGCTATAAACGGAAAAGTTAGAATAAAACTTGAAGAAGGAATACAATCAGGTAAAATATTGAGATTAAAAGGTAAGGGAATTCCGAGTATAAACAGTTATGGAACAGGTGATTTACTCGTTCATGTAAACGTTTGGACACCAAAAACATTAAACAAAGAACAACGTCAATTCTTTGAAAAATCATTAACTGACGAAAACTTTATTCCGCATCCAGAAAAAACAGACAAATCTTTTTTTGAAAAAGTTAAAGATATGTTTTCATAGTTGTAAATTTATATATATATTTGAGGATTACTTGGAAACAGGTAATTTCTTTTTCATAGCAATTTTTCCCATCCTTGTGTCAAAATAAGGGTGGGTTTTTTTGTAACAAATACTTTCAAATAGCTACTAATTCAGTACTTTTACAAATTGAATAACAATAACAATGTCAAAAATCAATATCAATTAAAATAAAATTTGAAATTGCAATTGATTCTTGACATTGACATTTATAATAATTTATGAATAACATACTAGAAGTAATTAATGTCGTTAAACAATATGGAGATTTTACTGCGTTAAACGAAGTTTCTCTTACAGTTCCCAAAGGAAGTATTTATGGATTACTTGGCCCAAATGGTGCTGGAAAAACATCATTAATTAGAATAATCAATCAAATTACAATGCCAGATAGTGGTAAAGTAATTCTTGATGGCGAAATTCTAAAACCAGAAGATGTTCAATATATTGGCTATATGCCAGAGGAAAGAGGTTTATATAAGTCAATGAAAGTTGGCGAACAATGTTTGTATTTGGCACAACTTAAAGGTTTGTCTAAAAACGATGCCAAAGCACAACTAGATTATTGGTTTGAACGATTAGAAATTCAAGGTTGGTGGAACAAGAAAATTCAAGAGTTATCTAAAGGAATGGCTCAAAAAATTCAATTTGTTGTTACTGTTTTGCACAAACCAAAACTGTTAATTCTTGACGAACCGTTTTCGGGTTTCGATCCAGTAAATGCTAATTTGATAAAAGATGAAATAATTGAATTAAACAAACAAGGAACTTCTGTTATTTTTTCTACTCATCGAATGGAAAGTGTTGAAGAAATGTGTGACCATATTGCATTAATCCATAAATCTAATAAACTTATCGAAGGAAAACTATCTGATGTTAAAAAACAATTCAGAACCAATAGTTATGAAGTAGGAATATTGAGCAATAATATAGAAGGATTAATGTATGATTTATCTCAAAAATTCACTCTTTCTCAAACCGATTTTAAATCCTTGAATGACGAATTAAAACTAGAAATAAATCTTGGTACAGCAACTCCTAATGAATTATTACATATTCTAGTTCAACGCGGACAAGTAACTCACTTCGTAGAAAAAATTCCAAGTGTAAACGATATTTTTATTAAAACAGTAACCCAATAAAAATTTCAATTTCAAAAATAAATTGCAAAAATCAAGAATCTGAATTGCTATGGCGAACAGATTAAATTATAATAATAAAGTTGGTGTTTAAACTTTTAAACTCTTAAACTTTTAAACTTTTTTACTATGAAACTCTTAAACCTCTAAACTTCTAAACTTTCTTCACCATGAAACTATCAGAAATTAAAAAACACTTAAGCACTGCCACAGGAGTGACTTTTCAGTTGCCAAACGGCACATTCTTACCCGAACATTTCCACGTAACCGAAGTTGGAATGATTACCAAAAAC
>NZ_JAYVFH010000054.1:0-3356 GCF_043773265.1 Flavobacterium sp.
GGTTTATTCTCAATTTGGAAATAATTTTATGAAAACCATGCTTCGATTAGCATCAGAAAGAGATACAATTTCTGTGGTAAATGATCAAATTGGCTCACCTACAAACGCTGTAGATTTAGCTCAGGTTTTAATTAATATAATTTGTCACACTGAGCGCAGTCGAAGTGCTCATAACAAAGGATTTGAAATCAATAACTTTGGAATTTACAATTTCTCCAACGAAGGAAAATGTTCTTGGTATGAATTTGCTTTAAAGATATTTGAAGTAAATAACTTAAAGATAAACGTTCAACCAATTCCAACATCTAATTATCCAACTCCAGCCAAAAGACCAAGTTTTAGTGTTTTGGATAAAACTAAAATTAAATCAACATTTAAAATTGATATAAAAAGCTGGGAAGAAAGTTTAAAAACCATAATTTTTCCGTTATAAAAGAAAAAAAACAGGTTATTTTTCCGTTATAACGGAAAAATATATATATTTGAACAAAAAAATGATTTATAGAACAATCATAAAAATTATTAAAGAAGAGTTTTTTCAAAAAAAAGCAATACTAATTCTTGGCGCAAGACAAGTTGGCAAAAGCACTTTACTTAAAGCGTTATTGCAAGATCAAGAAAATATATTATGGTTAGATGCAGAAAAAGCTGATGTATCTTTGATTTTTAAAAACACAACAGCAACAAGATTAAAATCATTTTTTGGAAATAATAAGTTTATAGTAATTGACGAAGCTCAAAAAATAGATAAAATAGGAAGCGCGCTAAAACTAATAACTGATTATATTCCAGAAGTTCAAGTAATAGCAACAGGTTCTAGTGCATTTGAATTAAGAGAAAAGTTAAACGAACCTTTAACAGGAAGAAAATTTGAACACAAGTTATATCCGTTATCATTTGTAGAGATGAAAAATAATATTGGGTTGCTTGAAGAAATTAGAATGTTACCTCACAGAATGGTCTTTGGATATTATCCAGAAGTAGTTACAACCTTAAATAGCGAAGAAAAAATATTACGATTACTATCGGATAGTTATTTGTATAAAGACATATTAATGTTAAATGGAGTTAGAAAGCCAGAAAAAATGCAAGAATTACTTAAAGCATTAGCTTGGCAAATAGGTAGCGAAGTAAATTATAACGAATTAGGTAAGTTAATTGGACTTAAAAGTGAAACTGTCGAAGATTATATTCATTTACTCGAGCAATCATTTGTAATTTATAGATTAAATTCTTTCCATACCAACCAAAGAAATGAAATTAAAAAAGGAAAAAAAATTTATTTTAATGATTTAGGAATTCGCAATGCAATTATTAATGACTTTTCAGCATTTGAAACTCGAAAAGATAAAGGAAATATATTTGAAAATTATATAATTAATGAAATTATAAAAGACAGTAAGTACAATGAAAAATTCGAAAAATTTTATTTTTGGCGCACCAACGAGCAACAAGAAATAGATTTGATTATAGAAAAAAACGGACAATTAAAGACCATCGAGATAAAGTGGAATGCAACATCTAAAGCCAAATTACCTAAATCATTTTTAAATAAATATCCAACTACTGATTTTTCAGTTATTAATTCAGAGAATTTTTTCGAATGGTTCTTATAATTAAAAAGGTTAAAACACAACATCTAAACAAATATGAGTACAATCATTTTATTATGTTAAAAAAGTAAACTTTATAATTCAATTTTTATAGATTTACACCTTTGTAATACAGTATTTAAACACAAATTCAACTTGAAAAAAATAATAATTCTAATTTTTACCCTATTAAATTTTGCAGTTTTTTATGCTCAAAAAACTAGTAAAATCAATATAGAATCTTCAGACTTTATTGATATAAACGAAATTGAACTTCCCAATGCAACATTGCTTACAGGAAACGTAAGAATGAATCATGAAGGTATAGTAATGACTTGCAATAAAGCGTATTACTATAAAGATGAAAATTACATTAAGGCATTTGGAGCAGTTCAAATGGTTCAAGGCGACACGTTGACTTTAAATAGTAAGTATGCAGAATATAATGGTAATGTTAAAATAGCTTATGCAACTGGAAATGTGGTTATTCAATCTCCAGAGTCAACAATGACAACAGATACAGTATATTTTGATAGAAATATCCAAGAAGCATATTTTAACTCTAATGGAACCATTGTAAATAAAGAAAATACGTTAAAAAGTAAATCTGGTAGGTATTATGTAAAACAAAAAAAATACCAGTTTTTAGAATCGGTTACACTTACCAATCCAGAGTATGTTATAAAATCCAATCATCTTGATTATCTTACCCAACAAGGAAATTCTTATTTAAAAGGACCATCAACAATTACTGGTAAAGACAACTTTATTTATACCGAAAACGGAAATTATAATAGTAAAACCAACAGAGGTTATTTTCTTAAAAAATCGTACATAAAATACAAAGACCGACTCATTGAAGGCGATAGTTTGTATTATGATAGAAGAAAAGAATTCGCATCTGGCACGAACAATGTAAAAATTACAGATTCTATAAATAAAGCCATTATTAAAGGTCATTATGGCGAAGTATATAAAAACAAAGACTCACTTTTTATTACTAAACACGCTTCTATTAGATATTTAATAGAAAAAGATTCTATGTTTATTCATGCCAAAAAAATTATTGTTACTGGTAAAGTTGGCGAAAGAGTAGTTGTAGGTCAAAAAAACGTACGCTTTTATAAAACAGACATGAGTGGAAAGTGCGATTCTATTCATTCCAATCAAAAAATTGCGCTCACAAAGCTAATAGGAAAACCCATTTTATGGAATTATGAAAAGCAATTAACTGGCGATATTATGCATTTAATTGGCAACAATACAACCGAAAAGTTAGATTCGCTCAAGGTTCTTAATAACACATTTATAATTTCTAAAGACACTATTGGACCAGGATTTAATCAAATAAAAGGATTAAATTTATATGGAAAATTTAAAGACAATAGACTTTACGAAACCGATGTTGTAAAAAATACCGAAGTAATTTATTATTTAAGAAACGATAAAAACGAATTAATTGGCATAAATAAAAACGTTAGTAGTAGAATTAATATGCTAATGGACGATAAAAGCAAAATTGATACCATAACATTTTTCGACAATGTAGATGGAGATATTTATCCAGAAAAAGATTTGCCAGAAAACGCCAGAAAGCTAAGAGGTTTTGTGTGGCGAGGCGATGAACGAATAAAAAACAAAGAAGAAATTTATCCAAATCAATCTCTTCTTGTGGATAAATTTCTTCTTTGTTTTTTATTCGTTCATCGCCTCGCCACACAAAACCTCTTAGCTTTCTGGCGTTTTCTGGCAAATCTTTTTCTG